>NZ_JANSIN010000008.1:0-80089 GCF_047462115.1 Synechococcus sp. R50.1
TGGTTGGAAACAAACAGAATGCTATCGCTGCATAGTTGAACAGTGATGTTCAGCAGTGTTCAGCGTAAATGTATCAGCATGGGCAAAGTTGTCATCATTGGGGCGGGGCTGGCCGGCTTGGCTTGCGCCAAAGTGCTGAGCCAGGCGGGGTGGAGGGATGTCCTGGTTCTGGAAAAAAGCGACGGCCCTGGGGGGCGGGTGCGTACCGACAAGGTGGATGGCTTTCGCCTGGATCGCGGTTTTCAGGTGCTGTTCACCGCCTATCCCAAAGTGCGACAGCATTTGGATCTGGGCAAGCTCGATCCCCGTCCCTACCGGCCCGGCGCTATTTTGGCTCAACCCGGTCGCTGCTGGCTGTTGGGGGATCCCCTACGGGATCTGTCCAGCCTTCTCCCCTCTTTGCTCAACCCCTTGGCCAGCTTTGGGGACAAGCTCAAGGTGCTGCAGTTGCGAGCGGAGCTGGCGCAGCGCACGCCGGAGCAGGTCTTCCAGGAAGGGCTGGGGGGATCCGATGGCTCGGTGCGAGAGTTCCTAGAGGGGTACGGGTTCTCCGCCAAGATCTGCCAGCACTTCTTCTACCCCTTTTTCCGCGGCATTCTTCTGGATCCAGAGCTGGCCAGCAGTGCCCGTCTCTTGGCGTTCTATTTCAAGATGATGGCCGAGGGGGCCATTGTCACCCCAGCGCTGGGCATGGGAGAACTGGCCCGACAACTGGCCGGTCACCTGTCCCCCGAACAGATTCGCTACCAAACCCCGGTGGAGCGCATCCTGGTCGAGGAAGGGAGAGTGCGCGGGATCCGCACCGCCAAGGGTGAAGAGATCCCTGCCGAGTGGGTAGTCTGCGCCACCGAGGCCCCTCAGGCGCGGTCCTGGCAAGCCGAGCTCTGTCCCCACGCCGCTGTGCCCATCCCCACCCAGGGACGGTCGGTTACCTGTCTCTACTTCTGCGCTCCCTTTTCTCTGGCCCGCGGCGCCTACTTGTACCTCAACGCCACCGGCCAGGGCTGGATCAACCATTGGGTCCAACTTACCCGCATCAGCCCGGCGCTGGCTCCTCCTGGCCAACACCTGTATTCGGTGGTGGTGCTAGGGGATCCCCCCTTAAGCGACGAGGAGCTGGCCCAAACCTGTCGGGCCGAGCTGCAGGTCTATTTTCCCAAAGCCCCCTTGAAACAGTTGCGCCTGCTGCGGGTGTATCGCATCCCTTTTGCCCAGTTTGTGCAGCCGCCTGGCTTCCAGCAGCATTTGGTTCCCACCCATAGCGGCCTGCCAGGCCTTCTCTGGGCTGGAGAGTACACTCACCAGAGCAGCATCGAGGGATCCCTGCGCAGCGGCGAACAGGCAGCAGCATGGATCCTGCAAAAATCGGCCTAGATCTGTAAAAAAAAGCAATGTAGACTTTCTTAACTCTACTCCCCGAACCAAAGCTGGGATCCCGTGGTATGAAGGGGGTGAACTTGGTCGCCCACAGGGATCCCTCCGCCATGCAAAACGCCACCCTTAGCCCAATCCCGCTCCTGCAGCGGTCGTTTGAGTTGGTAGGTCCCATCTACTGGCCGCTGCTGATCCTGGCCTCTCCAGGCTTTATTCCGGCCATCGTCACGGAGCTGACCCCACTTTTCGGAGGGATCCTCAACTTGGCCTACGTCCTCATTGTTGCCCCTATCCTGGGCGGAGCAGCCTTGTGGCTGGTGGATCAGCACCTGAAGGGGCAAGCTCCCCTACTGGGCAACAGCCTCGACCGAGCTGCCTCGAAGGCAGTACCTCTGGTATTCGCCAACATCCTGTTGGTGTTGATTGTCTTGCTTGGGATGCCGCTGCTTGTACTTCCCGGCATCTACTGGGGGGTAAGGCTGGCTTTCGCTCTCTGCGCGATTGTTTTGGAAGACAAAGGAGTCACAGAAGGGTTGGGCTACAGTTGGAACCTTGTCAAGGGTCGCTGGTGGGGAGTGTTTTGGGCACTTCTTATGGTTGTCTTCATGGCAATGATTGTGGCACCTTTTGCTGGAGCTTTCATCTTTGGCTTCACGGTAGGTGTGATTTCGCCTTCCGCTGAGACCTTTGCTGACAGAATCGTGGAAGCTGGAAGCCCTGTGGCTGGGATTGCTGCCATCACGGCAGTCGTGCCTATCCTGAATGTCTACGTCGTGCTCCTGTTCCGATCCCTGCAACAATTGAAGGGGCAGGCGGTCTCCTATTGGGGATAGCAAAAAGGGGGTTCCCCGTGCCTGGCTTTGAGATGAGAAGGGATCCCTTCTTGGGATTTCGGCTCAACCCGAGATGTCCTAGGTGAGATCCCGTGGTATGAAGGGAGTGGATCGGATTGCCCAGGAGGATCTCTCCGCCATGCACAACGCCACCCTTAACCCGATTCTGCTCTTGCGGCGGTCGTTTGAAGTCGTAGGCCCCATCTACTGGCCGCTGCTGATCCTGGCCTCTCCAGGCTTTATTCGGGCCATCGTCACGGAGCTGACCCCACTTCTCGGGGGGATCCTCCAACTGGCCTATGGCATTGTTGCACCGATCCTAGTTGGAGCAGCCTTGTGGCTGGTGGATCAGCACCTGAAGCGGCAAGCTCCCCTGCTGGGCAACAGCCTCAACCGAGCTGTCTCGAAGGCAGTGCCTCTAGTTCTGGGCACCCTCTTAGCAGCACTCCTCTCTTCCCTTGCCTCCATCTTTCTGATCATTCCAGGCATTTATGTAGGGGTTAAGCTGGCCCTCACACCTTGTGCCATTGCTCTAGAAAATCAAGGAACTACAGGAGGGCTGCGCTACAGTTGGAATCTCGTCAAAGGTCGTTGGTGGGGCGTGTTTTGGGCCCTTCTGGTCCTGGGCTTGATTCTTGGTTTTGCGGGTGGATTGATAGTTGGATTTGTCATAGTTGTGGCTGATGTTGGCGACTTTGGGGTGAGAATGGTTGCGGCTGCCGCTGCCACAGCCGTTGTGCCCATCTTCTGGGTCTATGTGGTTCTCCTGTTCCGATCCCTGCAACGATTGAAGGGGCAAGCAGCCTCCTAGTTTCCGCTTTTGCCCCCATTGGGGATAGCAAAAAGGGTGCTCCCCGTGCCTAGCTTTGAGATGAGAAGGGATCCCTTTTTGGGATTTCGGCTCAACCCAAGATGTCCTAGGTGAGATCCCGTGGTATGAAGGGGGTGGACTGGGCTGCCCACGAGGATCCCTCTGCCATGCAAAGCGCCACCCTTAGCCCGATTCTGCTCTTGCGGCGGTCGTTTGAGTTGGTAGGTCCCATCTACTGGCCGCTGCTGATCCTGACCTCTTCTAGCCATATCGCGTTCTTCGTTGTAGGTCTGACCTCACCTTCCCTCGGGATGATCCTCTCCTTGCTCCTCCTGGCCTATGGCCTGATCGGCCTGCCCATCCTGGCCGGGGCAGCCTTTTGGCTGGTGGATCAGCACTTGAAGCAGCGCACTCCTCCCCTGGGCAACAGCCTGGATCGGGCTGTCTCTAGGGCAGTGCCTCTGGTATTCGGCAGCATTCTGCTGGTGCTGATTGTCTCGCTGGGGATGCTGTTGTTTGTGCTTCCCGGAATCTACTGGGGGGTGAGGCTGGCTTTCACGCTCTGCGCGATTGCCCTGGAAGACAAAGGTGCCACGGAAGGGTTGGGCTACAGTTGGAACCTCGTCAGGGGCCGTTGGTGGGGGGTGTTTTGGGCATTTCTGGCTGTGGCCTTGATCTTCGGCATCGCGATCCTGATTTCGTTTTTTGTTGGGGGGATCCTGGGAGATACCCTAGGTGCGGCTGTGGTTGGGAATGCTGCCGCCACGGCAGTTGCGCCTATCCTCAATATCTATACAGTGCTCCTGTTCCGATCCCTGCAGCAGCTGCAAGCGCAAGCAGCGTAGTTTGGCTTGCCCTCACCCCCAATCCTTCCCCCCTGGCGAGAGGGAAGTTGCAGTTGGCCTAGGGAGAAGGGCGCTCCAGGATCCCTCCCCCCAGCAGGAGATCCCCGTGGTACCAGACGGCGGCTTGGCCAGGAGTGACCCCAAACTGCGGCTCGGCAAACTGCAGCTTTACCCGCTCTGGCGATTCCGGGATCACCATGGCGGGCACTGGGGGGGTACGGTAGCGCACCTGAACCTCAACAGCCAAGGATGCCGTCGGCGCCGGGATAGAGACCCAGTTGACTTGGCTTACCCACGCTTCAGCCTGGGTAGCCTCCTCCCGTTCCCCCACAACAACGCGGTTCATGGCCGCATCGATGCGCACCACGTAAAGCGGACGGGAAGAGGCAATCCCCAACCCCTTGCGCTGGCCCACCGTGTAGTGGTGGATGCCCTCATGGGATCCCAGCACTCGCCCCTGGGTATCGACGATTTCCCCTGGCCTTTGCCCAAGGTACTGATCCAAAAAGCTCCGCATCGAGCCATAGGTTTCAATCAAGCAGAGATCCTGGCTTTCGGGCTTGTCGGCTGTAACCAGCCCGTAGCGGGCAGCCAACTGACGGGTTTGGGCCTTGGTGTACTCGCCCAAGGGGAAGAGGCTATGGGCTAGGTGCTCTTGGCTGAGGTCGTAGAGGAAATAGGACTGATCCTTTTGCCGATCCACCGCCCGCAGCAGTTGATAGCGCCCCGATTCGGTGTCCAAGCGCACCCGTGCGTAGTGGCCAGTGGCCATCTGGGAGATGCCCAGCTTTTCGCGGGCATAGGCCAGCAGGGGGCCGAACTTCACCGTTTTGTTGCATTGGGAGCAGGGTAGAGGGGTAATGCCCTCCGCATAGCCGGCCACCAGATAGTCCACAATGTTGGCCTGGAACAGCTCGCGGCTATCCACCACATGGTGCGGGATCCCCAGCTGCTCACAAACAGCTGCCGCATCCACCAAGCCTTCGGTACAGCACTGCCCCTTCCCCCTCATGAGCCAGAGGGTGACCCCCTCCACGGCGTAGCCCTGTTCCTGCAAAAGGGCCGCCACCGTAGAGCTATCCACACCCCCAGAAAGGGCCGCCACAATGCGGGGCCGCGACGGGGATGCAACAGGTGAAACCGATGAGTGGGGGCTGATAACCATTGAGACAAGGGATCCTAGGAAAAGAAAGGCTCAGCCGGAAACAGAGGAGGCCTCTCTCTGGGGATTGGGGAACCCGGAACAAGCTGAGCCGGGATCTTTACTTTAGCCTTCCTCAGAATTGGCTGGCCCGGATCCCTTCTCAGGGGTGGTTTCTGAGATGCCCCTTTGCCGCAAGCGCCGCAGCGAATCCAAAGCAGCCGCCACAACGCTATCGTGGGGATCCCTGGCCAAGTAGTTGAGGGCAGAAACGCTCTTGGGAGAGGGCAAATTGCCCAAGGCCTGGGCCAGCCGCTGCCGCACCAGCCAATCTTCCGATTGGGCAAACTCCAGAATTCGATCCAACGCCCGCAGATCCCCCAATTCCCCCAAAGCCGCAATGGCCGCTTGCTGCAGCAACACCTCCGGCCCATCCAAGGCTCGCAGAAGCACCTCGTAAGCCCGCGGATCCTTCAAGTTCCCCAAGGCCACCGCCGCGCTGAAGCGCACCAGCCACTCCACATCTTCGTAAAAGGCGCGCACCAGGGCCTCAAAAGCCCGCGGATCTTCCAAATAGCCCAGGGCACCTGCCGCGTCGGCGCGAATGCCGTAGTCCGGGTCTTGGGTGAGGATTTCCAGCAACTTGGGCAGACAGGCGTCCGTTTGCTTGATCCCCAGGGCGAAGACGGCAAAAGAGCGCACCTGCAGGTTCTCATCGTCGATGACCTGCAAAATCAGCGGCACCGCCTGCTCTGCCGGCACATCTCGCAACTGGGCCAAGGCCACCATCCGGTCCGCAGAACGCGGGCTGCGCAAGCGTTGAGCGATCTCCTGTAAACGGGCGGGGTTGGCGGGATCCAAAGCAGAGACAGTCATGGCGTTAACAAATATTTACAATCTTTCTTCAGTATGGCAAACGAGGCTGCGCTTGGACAGAGGCCGTCTTTGTCTGGCCCGGTCGGGATCTCTGGGGACATGGTGCCACTGTTTCGATCGACAAATCCTAGCACTGTTGTCGAGAAAAGCAGGTTGACTTGGCCCCATCACGAAGATTTTGGATATTTTGGTGGAGAGGATACGAGGCTCTCTCCCGGTGGTCTCTATGCTGAAATCGCTGCCTGCTCGCCCATTGTCCTGCTTTCTTGTAGCCGGCCTGCTGTTGGCAGGGGGCGTTGCGTTTTTGGCCCCCCGTTGGTTCCCGGCTCTGGCCAACGAACAGGCTGTTCCTGAGGCCGAACTGGCGCTTCGGCCCCTCTTGGCTCCGGGATCCCGGATCCTCAGCTCGCGGCGATTGAGCGACACAGAAGCGGAAATTTGGGTGGAGTCTCGGGGGGGAACCAGCCCTGTGATCATGCGGCTGAATGCTGCAGGGACTTGGGAACAGGATATGAGCGCCACCTTGGCCCGCGGAGCCAGCCAGATGCAAGCTCTCGCCCGCCAACAAACGGTGAACTTGCCTGCCGGCTTTGGCCAGACCGCCCCCGATCAACCCCCGCCGCCGGTGCCCTCCCTTCTGCAGTCCCTCCCCCGGCTCCTCAGGCCCCTCCCCGATCAACCCCCGCCGCCGGTGCCCTCCCTTCTGCAGGCTACCCAAGCTGCCTCTAGCCTGATCCCGCCAGTGGATCGAGAGCAGGAAACCCAGCGGGCCTTGAGTGGGGCTGGCCGTGTGGATCCCTTTGTGCCCCAGAACATTCGCGCTCCTGAACCGCAGATTGTCCTGCCGCCCCTGCCTCCACCTCCGGTTTTGCCCCCTCCTGGCGACGGCAATGGAGCGCCTGTAGCCGTGGCCACCCCGATCCCAACGCCTACCCCCGACCCGGCTGCCTTTGCCCGCAGTGTACAGGTTTCCGGGATGATACAGATCGGCGGCGAGTCCTTTGCTCTGGTTTCTGGCCCAGGTGTCATTCCCGCTGTGGTGCAGGCCGGGCAAAACTACCAAACCGCCAAGGTGGCCGGAGTATCGGTGCCAGAGCGACGGGTTGTGCTCTCGGAAGGGGGAGAAACGGTCGTGAAGCAAATGGAAGACACCAGCGTGATTGTAGGTGCGCCCTAGCTTCAGCAGCAGCAAGACACCGACGGTAGAACGGGCTTATTCCAAGTAGCAGCCAACTAGCAGTAAAACAGTTGGCTGGCTTGATTCCCAACTCCCCCTTCCAGAGGGGCCGGGGGCAAGGGTCAGAGGCTACTTGAACGGGCTCGGAACAACCCTAGTTGGAAGATAGGAGTTGCCAGATCTCCAGATCCCGAGATCTTGGCGGCAAGGCCGAGAAGACTTCAAAAGCGGGGTTCGCTGCTGAGGCGGGAGGGCTGCTGTTTTAGGTAGCGCAAAAACTCCCGCAGCTCGGCGTCGCTTAGTTGGTGGCGAGATTTCTTCTGAAAGCGACGTTCCAAAAACTCTTGTCCTTCCTTGCGGCCCCAGCCAATGCGCTGCATCTCCACATCCGTTTGGGCAATGATGTCCGATAGGTCATCCCCATAGGCCGCCGGCTCACTTAGACCGGGCAGCTCTGGGGAACTTGGCTTTGCAGGGATCCCTATCGACTCGGGGGCTGGAGAAGCAGGGGAAGACTGAGCGTGTCCGTTGGCCAACTCAGGAGTTGGCAGATAAGGCACCCTGGCGGCAGCAGAATCCATGCCCAAACTCAAAGAGGAAGTGGGGCGACCAAATCCTGCGTGGTGGAGGGCGCGCTTCAAGGCAGCATCTTCCGCCTCTTCGACGGTGTTCGAGCCAGCCATGCCACTGCCCAAAACCGTGTTGTTCACCACCACCTGGGCTCTGACGATGTAGATCCCTTCTTCCACCCGCAACAGATCGGTGAGCAAGCTGCCCATGGGGTACCGCTCTCGAAAGTCTTGGATCATGTTGGCGTCAGAACCTGTTGCTGCTGAAGATCTGACTACAAGCTAGCCCGAAAGTTAACTTGGCATCCAGATCTCAATCCAATCCCACCCTCAATATCGACATTGAATTGATATAAAGCGAGAGATCTCAACAAGAGGGAGCTGTCCGAGCAGATAACATCCCGGCTGGTGAGGGTATGCTATGGCCAAGGAATCCAGTTATATTAAGCAAGCGTCAACCCACGTGGCTGGCTTGGAAAACCTGAATTATCAGCAGCTCAGCCTTGACTCTTAGCTCTATTGTCGGCGCCAAGACAGATGGGGGACTATGGCCAGCGATACCATCGGGGTCAGCTCAGCGAGTTTGGGACGGGCAGCCATTCGAGAGCGCAACTACGGCACTGCTTTGCAGTTGCTCCGGCGAGCTTATCGTGCGGATCCCAGCCCAGAGAATGCCCGTTGGCTGGCCACCGCCTACGAGGAGGCGGGTTACCTTCAATTGGCCGCTCTGTACCGAGAATTGGCCCAAGAGCGCAGGGAGACTCCCAAAGCGATTCAATTTCAGGCCCCCAAACCTCCCAGCACCCTTGAGGAGCTGAAGCAGCCATCTCCTGAACCGCCGGATCGCAAGACCATTCCCTTGCCGCAGCCGATCCCACGCCCAACCCCACCCGCATCTCCTCCGGATCAGCCAATTTGGGTTTACAAGCCCACCCCCATCGATCCCAAAAGCATCAGCCGCCAAGCGCCCCTTCGACCTCAAGCTGCAGAGCCTGCCCCTTCCCCTCAACCATCGGCGAAGAGGGACGACTATCTGCCGGTTCAGCACGCCCCGGATTTGAAAAACCCGCAGCAGGGATCCCCCTTTGTGCGGCGACTGAACCAACTGCATCGCCAGTTTAAGGATCAGCCCACAGCGGAACTGGCGCTACAACTGGCGGAAGCCTACGACGAGCAAAAGAACTTTAAAGAGGCCCAGCGCTACTACCGAGAGGTTTTGGATCTGGATGACTCTTGGCTGTTACGACCGATGGTGCAAGAGCGCCTAGAAGAGCTGCGGCAACTGCAGGAGCCAACAGCCGAACAGAATCCTTGGGCAGATCTCTCAGCCCAAAACTTGCTCAAGCTAGGAGAAAAGTTGGAACAGGAAGGGGAAGTGGCTCGTGCCGAGCAAGTTTACCGGCAGATCCTGAAAATGGATGCCACCCTGGATGTCCATGCTAAGGCTCGCAAGGGTCTAAACCGGCTCTATCCCGACGGAAAGCGGTGATTTGCAGGCCACTCCATTCCCCTCACTCGGCGCAATGGGGAAGCAGCTCACCCTTCCCGAGGATCGAGGGCGTCCCGCAAACCATCCCCCAGCAGGTTAAAGGATAGAGAGGTCAGCACCACCATCAGCGTTGGGGCCAGCACCAGCCAGGGTTGTAGGATGATCACCGAAGCGTTGGTGGCCAGCGAGAGCATGTTGCCCCAAGAGGCATCCGGCTGTTGGATCCCCAACCCGATGAGGCTCAGCACCGACTCTGCCGCAATGTAGCCGGGCACCGCCAAGGTTGCCGAGATCACCACATAAGTAGCTGTCTGGGGCAAAATATGCCGCACCAGCAGGTACAGGGATCCAGCCCCGGCTACCCGCGCTGCCTGCACAAAGTCCCGCTCTCGCAAGGACAGCACCTGCCCACGAATCACCCTGGCTAGGCCCGCCCAACCCACAAAAGAGAGGATCACCACAATCACCAAGAAGCGCTCGGCATTGCTGAAAGGCACCCCGGTCAGCGGATTCACCTGCAACACCGCTGCCAGCGACACCAGCAGATACAGCGTCGGAATCGACATCAACACCTCTGCCAAGCGCATCAGGAGCGTATCCACCCAGCCCCCAAGGTAGCCGGATATGGCCCCCACCAGCAGACCAATGGGGAAAGAGATGCCAATGCCCACCAAGCCGATAAACAGGCTGACGCGCCCGCCATAGACCAAGCGACTGAAATAGTCCCGACCTTGATCATCGGTGCCCAGCAGGTGTAGCCGTGCCACAGAGGGCTCTTCGCCGATTGGGGATCCCACCTGTCCCTCTTCTGCAACAGGCCGCAGCGGGACGGTGCCAAACAGATGCCGATCCCAGGGGATCAACCCCAACCAACGGTAGGGAGTACCGGCCACAAACAAGCGGATCCCGGCGGGACGGCTGGTATCCACCAAGAGCGGGCGTTCTCCCGTTTCCAGATCCACTGGCCCCTGGCGGGTTGGATAAACGTGGGGCCCAATCCAAGCGCCCGATTCATCCCAAAAGTGAATGGCGGTGGGCGGCAGAAGGGATCCCCCCGGCTGCGATTCCAGCGGGCTGTAGGGGGCAACAAACTCGGCAAAAATGGCGCAGGCGTAGAAAACAAGGAGAATGTAAGCTCCTACTTGGGCCCATCGGTTTTGGCGAAGCCGTTTCCACCACTGCATGAGGCAAAGATTCCGGTCGAGTCCAGTTGAACCAACTGCCAACGCAAATTGGCTTTCAGTGTAGCTGATCGTGTCTCGTTCCAGTTGCAGAGAGGGGCTAGAGGTGAGGGCCGGCAGCCTGTCACCGATTCCCATCAGCAGGACGAGTTCCTTCCCCAGTCTGAAAAAGCTCAGCCTGCCAGGGAATAGTTGGGGCTATAGCGGGCCATCATCTCCATCCGCACCGCAGCAACCGTCTGGGGCAGCACTCCCACCAGCCGCGCCAAAATGTCATCTGGCAATTGGCTAACCAAATCCGCAGAGAAAAATTCCTCTAAGCTAAAGAGCAAAACCCGCGCCCGCTGGGCCGGCAAAGGATTGTCGGTGATTTGCTGTAGCCAACGCATCCAGTGCAGCCGCTTGGCATAGGCACTTTGCCGCTCTTGGTGGTCTTGCGGATGCAGCAAAACCACATCCCCAATCGGGACAACGCCGCCGGACTCCACATCCAAGGGCCCCCCCACCGCAGCGCCTGGCCCGGCAAACTCGGCATGAAACGTCTTGCAGATGATCAGGGCGTTGTGCCGTTGTGGATCCACCATCAGCAATTGACCACTGCTGAGGGTGCGGATCAATTGGCCAGGCTCGACTCGCTGGACCAGACTATGGCTGGGGGGAAGCTCGCTCATAGATTTTAGGATATCTCAACCTTCCCTTGCCTCACATGGGATCTTTAACTTTCTCAGAGCTGCTTGACGCAATCTTCATATTGAGCCCTCTATCGAGACTTTGTGTTGCGAGCATTGCCAGAGGGTCTTCTTCAGGCTGCCGATGGGCTGGGGATGATCTCGCCGGTAACATGGATTCTAATATTGTCGGCATCTCCGGCTTGGCAGCGGCCAATGCGACGGGCGTAGGGGTAGCCGGCACTGTGCAGCTCCTGCAAAAGATCTGAGGTGTAGCCGGGATCCACCGCCACCAGCAAGCCCCCGCTGGTTTGGGGATCTGCCAGCAGCAGTTGCTGCCACTCGGGCAGGGATTCTGCCTGTACCCCCTCATAGCCCTGCCAATTGCGACGAGCCGCCCCTGGAAAGATCCCCGCCTCTGCCAGCGAGAGCGCTTCTGCCAAAAACGGAATGGAAGCCAGATCCAAACTGGCCCCCACCCCCGAGCCGCGACAGACTTCCAGCAAGTGTCCCACCAGGCCAAACCCTGTTACATCCGTCATGGCGTGAACTTGCGGTCGCCGAGCCAGTTGCGAGCCGATGCGATTCAGCTGGGTCATCACCTGCAAAACTTCCGCGTAGCCTGCCGCACTGAGCTGACCCTTTTTCAGAGCGGTGGTCATCACCCCGATCCCCAGCGGCTTGGTCAGGATCAGATCGTCCCCGGCTTGGGCCGTGGCATTGCGGCGAATGTGGTGTGGATGGGCCAAACCTGCTGCCACCAAGCCGAAGATGGGCTCCGGCGAATCGATGGAGTGCCCCCCTGCCAAAGGGATCCCGGCTTCTTGGCAAACCTGGATCCCTCCGGCCATGATCCCTTGGATGGCCTGCATCGGCAGGGTATTGACCGGCATGCCCAAAACCGCCAAAGCCAGAATGGGAGTGCCCCCCATCGCGTAGACATCGGAAAGGGCATTGGTCGCCGCGATCCGACCAAAATCCACCGGCTCATCCACAATCGGCATGAAGAAGTCGGTGGTCAAAATTAGGGCTTGGTGGTCGTTTAGTTGATAGACAGCCGCATCATCGCTGGTTTCAGCTCCCACCAACAAAGCCGGATTTGGGGATAGCAGGGGCACATCCTTAAGAATTTGTTGCAGCAGGGCCGGGGCAATTTTACAGCCGCAGCCACCGCCGTGGGAGTACTGGGTGAGGCGAATGGGAGCATCCATAGATTCAAGAAAAGGGAAAAAACATCAGCTGACTTTACTGTAGCGGCATCTGCAGGCAGTCGAGAAATGGACACGCTGAGTTAAGGTTAAAGGGATCCCACTATCCATAGCGTTGCCATGTCTTTTGTTCCTTTGCATCTCCACAGCGAATACAGCCTCTTGGATGGCGCCAGCCAATTGCCGCGTCTGATCGAGCAGGTGGTGGCTATGGGTTTGCCGGGGCTGGCCCTGACGGATCACGGTGTCATGTATGGGGCGTTAGAGCTGGTGAAACTGTGTAAAAGCAAAGGGATTACTCCAATCATCGGCAATGAAATGTATGTAATCAACGGCGATATCCGCGACAAAAGCCGCAAGTACCCCAAGTATCACCAAGTGGTTCTGGCCAAAAATACCCAGGGCTACAAAAACTTAGTGAAGCTAACCACCATTTCCCATCTACATGGCATTCAAGGGAAAGGGATTTTCTCTCGCCCCTGCATCAACAAAGAGTATTTGGTGCAATACAAAGAAGGGCTGATCGTCACCAGCGGCTGCTTGGCAGGAGAAGTGCCTCAAGCTATTTTGCAGCGGCGGCCAGAAATTGCCCGTGAAGTTGCCGCTTGGTACCAAGAGCAGTTTGGGGATGATTATTACATTGAGATTCAGGATCACGGTTATCAAGAAGATCGCTTTGTCAATGTGCAGTTGGTGCGCATCGCCCGCGAATTGGGGATCCCGATCATCCTCACCAACGATAGCCATTTTATTTCCTGCTGGGATGTAGAGGCCCACGATGCGCTGCTCTGCATTCAAACAGGCAAATCCCTTACTGAAAAAAATCGCCTTCGCTACACCGGAACCGAATACCTGAAAAGCCCAGAAGAGATGCGCCGTCTCTGCCGTGACCATTTGGAACAGGAGGTGATTGACGAGGCCATCGCCAACACCCTGAAGGTGCTGGAAAAGATCGAGGGCTATGACCTATTTGGGGAAATGCGCATGCCCGACTACCCGGTTCCACCGGGCCATTCTGCCGATAGCTATCTCACAGAATTGGCCTGGCAGGGGCTGGCGAAGCGCTGCGGTGTTGCTCAGCCGGATCAGATCCCCCAAAACTACCAGGAGCGCCTGCGCTTTGAGCTGAACATCATCCAACAAAAGGGCTTCTCCAGCTATTTCCTGGTGGTCTGGGACTACGTTCGCTATGCCCGCGAGCAGGGGATCCCGGTGGGGCCGGGGCGAGGCTCGGCAGCAGGATCCCTGGTGGCCTATGCCCTACAAATTACCAACATTGACCCGGTTAAATACGGCCTACTGTTTGAGCGATTTCTCAATCCAGAACGTCAATCGATGCCGGATATCGATACGGATTTTTGCATCGAGCGGCGGGGAGAGCTGATCGACTATGTGACCCGCAAATACGGCCAAGAGCGAGTCGCCCAGATCATCACCTTTAACCGCATGACCTCTAAAGCCATTCTCAAAGATGTCGGTCGAGTCTTAGACATTCCCTACTCAGAAGCCGACAAAATGGCGAAATTGATCCCGGTATCCCGAGGCAAGCCCGCAAAATTGGAAGAGATGATTGGCGAGGATACTCCCGCTCCAGAGTTCAAAGAAAAATACGAGAAAGACCCAACCACCCACCGCTGGATCGAGCTGGCACGTTTGTTGGAGGGCACCAACAAAACCTTCGGGGTTCACGCTGCCGGTGTGGTGATTGCTAAGGATCCCTTAGATGAGATCGTGCCTCTGCAGTACAACAATGAAGGCCAAATTATCACCCAGTACTCGATGGAAGATATCGAGTCTTTGGGCTTGCTGAAGATGGACTTTTTGGGTCTGCGCAACCTGACGATGATTCAGCGGGCAGTGGAACTGATCCGAGAACACAATGGCGTCAATATAGATCTGGATAACCTACCCCTAGACGACAAGAAAACCTACCAGCTTTTGGAAAAGGGAGAGCTGGAAGGGATCTTCCAACTGGAATCTTCTGGCATGAAGCAGGTGGTGCGGGAGCTCAAACCTTCCAACCTGGAAGATATTTCTTCAGTATTGGCCTTGTACCGGCCAGGCCCATTGGATACGGGAATGATCCCCGACTTTATCGATCGCAAGCACGGTCGCAAACCGGTAACCTATGCCCACGAACTCCTCAAGCCCATTCTTCAGGATACCTACGGAGCCATCCTCTACCAGGAACAGATCATGCGCATTGCCCAAGACATGGCCGGATACACCTTAGGCCAAGCCGATCTGCTGCGGCGAGCGATGGGGAAAAAGAAAGTCTCCGAGATGGAGAAACACCGCGAGCAATTTGTGCAGGGGGCAGCCAAGCGGGGTGTAAGCCAAGAAGTTGCCACAGAATTGTTTGATCAAATGGTTGCTTTCGCCGAGTATTGCTTCAATAAATCGCATTCTACTGCCTATGGGTTGATTACTTTTCAAACAGCTTACCTCAAGGCCAATTACCCAACGGAATATATGGCAGCCTTGCTCTCTTCTGTGGGGGGAGATCAGGACAAGGTACAGCGCTACATTACCTATTGCTTGTCAATTGGGATCCAAATTCAGCCGCCGGATATCAACCGTTCTGGAATGGACTTTACTCCCCAGGGATCCAGCATTTTGTTTGGTCTGGGGGCAGTGAAGAATGTAGGGGAGGGGGCCATTCAAAACATTTTGGCTGCCCGTCAAGCTGATGGCCCCTTCACCTCTCTGGCGGATTTTTGCCAGCGGGTGGATCTGCGCATTGTTAACCGTCGTGCCCTGGAGGCCCTGATTTGTGCGGGCGCTTTTGATTGTATTTCTGGAAATCGTAAACAACTAATTGCCGATTTGGATCCCATCCTCAGTTGGGCAGCGCAGCGAGCCAAGTCCAAAGCCATCGGCCAAGCCAGCTTGTTCGATTTACTGGGGAGCAGTGGCAGCGCCGGCAATGGATTTGTGGAGGCTCCGCGTGGGCCGGCTACTGAAGATTTTCCACCTCAGGAAAAGTTGAGGCTAGAACGGGAGCTGCTGGGGTTTTATGTCTCGGATCATCCGCTGCGGCGCATTCAGGAGCAAGCGCGGCTGCTGGCCCCTGTAAACCTAGCTGACTTGGGCGGCTGCGCAGCCGATGCCTCTGTGGGCGTTCTCGCCCTGGTGACTGCCATTAAAAATGTCACAACCAAGAAAGGGGATCGCATGGCCATTTTGCAACTGGAAGATCTCACCGGCAGTTGTGAAGCGGTGATCTTTCCCAAAACCTACGAACGTTTGCGAGGTCGCCTGGAGGTGGATCAACGGCTGTGGGTCTGGGCCAAAGTGGATCAGCGGGATGAACAGGTGCAACTGATTGTGGAAGATTTACAACCGATTGAATCTGTTAGTTGGGTAACGGTGGAGATCCCTCTCGACTCTGCTGGGACACTGGAGGATCGATACCGTTTACAGACGCTAATCGCTCGCCAACGCTCGGAAATTAAAGAAGAAAATCGCATTCCTGTCGTGGCTGCCATCACCGCCCATCCCCATACCCTTTGGGTGAGAATGGGATCCCAATTTTGGGTTAACAATGCCCAAGCCGCCGTTGAAGCCCTGCGTCAAGCCGGCTACACCGCCCGCAGCGAATCGCTGCTCTCTCCATAGGCATGGCAGAGAAAGCTCCGGCAGCAGCAGGAGAAATTCAACGGAGCTGTTTCTCAAGCCAAGCCCGCAACTGGCTCACCGTCAGCCGAGGGGAAGGACGTGGCAAAGGTCGCTCGGGATCCCCTGCCAGGGTGAGCACGGGAACTTCCAGTTGGTATTGCTCCCACCAACTCGGGTTGGAGGTGATGTCGCGGACTTCCAGATCACGGATTTCGGGGATCTGCCGCAACTTCTCCACCAAGCTCTCGCAGAGGTGGCAGCCGGGTTTGCTGTAGAGAATCAGGGGGGGCCAAGGCACAGCGGATCCCTAGCGGGTGACGGTGCAGGCCAGCCGACGGTGTTGTAGGGAAGGCATCTGCCGCCTGACCAACTGGAAACGCTCTGGGTTAATTTCAGCAATGGCCACCCCCGGTTTTTCGCCACCCGCATCCGCCAAGATAGTCCCCCAGGGGTCCACGATCATGGCATGGCCGTGACACTGTCGCCGCTCGTAGTGGGTGCCCACCTGGGCGGGGGCTATCACGTAACAGGTGTTCTCAATGGCCCGGCATTGCAGCAAAACCTGCCAGTGATCCCGACCCGTGTAGGCCGTGAAGGCGGCAGGGATGAGCAAAATCTGGGCTCCGCGATCCACCAGGGATCGGTACAGCTCTGGAAAGCGTACGTCGTAGCAGACCGACAAACCGAGGTTCCCCAGTTGCTCTTGCTCGCAGGTGACCACCTCATCTCCGCTGACCACCGTGTTCGACTCGCGGTAGGTATTGCCGTCGGGCAGATTGACATCGAACAGGTGGATTTTGCGATAGCGGGCCAGCTCTTTGCCGTCAGGGCTGTAGAGGGCAGCGGTATTGTAAACTTTGCCCTGCCCGTCCGGCACAGGATATCCTCCTCCCAAAATAAATACCTGGTAGCGCTGGGCCATCTTGGCCAAAAACTCCTCCGCCCGCTCCGCAATCTCGGGGGCAAGGCGGGCTTTCTCGGCTTCCGGCCCCATGAAGGCAAAGTTTTCTGGTAGCGTCACCAGCTCGCACCCCTGGCGCACTGCAAAGTCGATCCACTCTTCCGCCTGCTGCAAGTTGCTGGCCAGATCGGGAATGCTGGTCATTTGAATGGCGGCTGCCAGATAAGAGCGCATAGACGGAAACTCCAAAGGATGCTAAAGGGGATCCGGCCGGCTAGCCGACCAGATGCCACCAGCCGAAGGCAGGCCCTACAAATCGGATCACCACCCAAATGATGGCCAGGAGAATGATGCCT
Source organism: Synechococcus sp. R50.1 (assembly GCF_047462115.1). Classification (NCBI taxonomy): domain Bacteria; kingdom Bacillati; phylum Cyanobacteriota; class Cyanophyceae; order Synechococcales; family Synechococcaceae; genus Synechococcus; species Synechococcus sp. R50.1. Next base: position 17,048 of record NZ_JANSIN010000008.1, read on the forward strand.
GCCCAAGCGCCACGGGTTGTCCAATTGTAGATGGCGCGAGCTTGCCCTTTGGTGAGGGGAATGTCTTTGAGGTTGGGAAACACCAGCTCTTGGTCGGGATCTTGGCTGATGCGGGTTTTACGGCGCTTTGCTTCGCCCATGGGGTAGCCTCCGAGTTCTTCGCCGGGTGGCGACTTTTATCTTAAGGTTTTCTGTCTGGGTCACAAGACTGGGTGGATATCAATCTGCATAATAATCGCCTATTTACGCCATCAGGCCACGCCAATCCATGGGCCTGCCGATGCTTTCCCTAGCCGGAAATCCACAAAGGGGATCCCTGGTGCTCTTGGGGACGATTGCCATCCTCTTCGGTAATGGCCACAGCCCGCACCCATTCTGTAGATTCAAACACCGGCGGTAGGCGCAGCTCCTGTTGGCGATTTCCTGTTTCATCCACCGGAAAAGCTGCCACGAGAACGGCCCCCGCTCTATCGGTGGTAAAGGGCGCCTCCGGTTCCAGCACCACCCACAGGGCATAGACCCGGCCTTCCGGCAAAGGCGGCAACCCTTGGGCCACCAATCGCCCTTGCAGGCGCTGGGGATCCACCTCAAGCTTGACCGAGCCGGTTAGGTTCTCCGCAGTCGGCTGCAATTCATAGGTCAACACCTCGCCAGGGATCGGGATCCCTTGCGTCTGGGCTAGCTGCAGCCTGCGCCACAGGTAGAGGTTCCCCAGCCCCAAAGCGACGATCAAGCCTGCGGCCACCGCCCCCAAGCCCCGCTGCCAGAGACGGGATCCCTTGGCAATCCAGGCGGGGGTGCGCATCGGTTGGGCTGCCTGCTCCGCATGTGCCTGCAACAGAGAAGCCCGCAGGGCGGGGGGAGGTTGCTTTTCCTCCACGCCGTAGGCTGTCTCCAACGCCCGTTGCAACGCTTGCAGTTCTCGGTGCAGCTCCGGGCGCAGCTTGAGCAATGCCTCCAGCCGGTCGGCCTCTTCCGGGGAGAGATCCCCCAGCACATAGCCCGCCAGCCACAGTTGCAGTTCTTCGGGAGACACAGATTCGGCTTTCATGAGGGGCCTCCCAACAACTCGCGCAGCCGCAGCAAACCCCGCCGGGCTCTGGCTTTGACCGTTCCCAAAGGCAGATCCAGTTGCTTGGCAATTTCCGTTTGGCTCATGCCTTCGTAATAGGCCATCTTTAAGACTTGCCGTTGACTTTCGGACAACTCGGCCAAAGCCGTTTGCACCTCGGCCACCCGTTCCGCTTGGGCCAACTGCTCCAAGGTGGGATCCGCAGCAGGACTACCCTGCAATTCCACTCTGCCCTGTTCTAGGGAGCGCTGTCGATTCCGCCAAGAGCGCAGCCGATCCAAACAGCGAGAGCGAGCCAAGATGCTCAGGTAGGTGCGCAGGGATCCCCGCCTGGGATCGAAGGCAGAACGGGCCAAGTTCAAAAAAATATCTTGGGTGAGATCTTCGGCTTCGGCAGTGTTGCCCAGCATTTTGCAGGCAATTCCGTACACCAAGCCGGCATGTCGGTCGTAGAGAATGGCCAGAGCTTGTGACCGGCCTGCTTTTAGGGCTGCAAACACCTCTGCATCGGTTTTTTCCTGCAGGGATTCCTCAGCTTTGTCACCCTCGATCTTCATGAGCGGGAAGAGGAAACGGGATGGAAGAGAGAGAGAAACTGCAGAGGCACAAGCATCGCCCAGGACAACCCAAGCAGGGCAGCGGCTTTCATAATTTATCGTCTGCATAGGCGAAGGTCAACCCTGACTTGTGGGGAAATAGAAGGCCCAATCCTGAGCTGGGATCGGGCCACGCAAGGGATCAACTGCGGCAATGATTTCAAAAAGTTGATCCAAACCCATGAATTCAAAATGTTGATTAACGCTGATGAATCTTGATTTAGATAGGCAAATAGGAATCGGCCTTCCTAGAGGGCAGCCAAGCCAAAGAACGGCCCACCCGGCAGCGTGCCCAGGGATGTGGCCCGACCGGTGTTTAGGTCAATTCGATACAAGGTGGAGCCGCCGATGGCAAAGCCGGTATCCACTCCATCAGCAGTACGGATGTCAAACCCACCCATAGGGCCGAAGTTCACCCCCAGAGGGCCAATGGGCACCTGAACCCCATCGTTGGGGGGATTCTGCAACACCAGCAGGTTCCGTTGCCCGTCGATGTTCAGCAGCCGCGTGGATTGGGCACCCGCCACATTGTTGGTGTAGGCGGCGGCGGTGATGGCCGGCTGGGATCCCTGTAGTTCCATTGGGCCAAAGGCCAAAGGTCTATCTTGGATCACTTCGCCCGTATCCACATTGATGCGGAAGTTCTGGCCATTGGCTCCCACCAAGCGCAGCCGATCCGGAACAGGGTTGAAATCCATGCCAGAAAGCGTGCCCGCGGTGAAGGGAACCGACAGAGTGCTGGCCACGGTAGCGACACCGGTCTGCAAGTTGATGGTGTAAAGGATGCTGGTGTCGGTCAGCCCGTAAAGCAGCCGGTTGGCAGGGCGCACATCGATACCAATGAGGTTGCCGTTCACTCCTGTTACCGTCAGGGATCCCTGCACAAAGGCATCGGCAGAGCGGATGAAAGTGAGGCGATTGCCGCCGCTCAAAGCCACCAAATCCGCTTGGGAAGGCATCATCGAAGACGAAGTGCTGCTGCCGCAGCCCAAGAGAGCAAAACTGCCGGCTATCACAGATGCTGCTACAAAGCTTGTGTGTTTGTGCATTGAACAGGCTCCTCAAAAGATCGACAAACCATCAAAACCACTGACAGACAAGCCCCCCTAAACCACAGAGCCTGTGGCTGCAAAGCGCTGCAGTGAAAACTTTTTTGCCCTCAACCCAGAGAACTCTGCGATTCCCTCTGCCTTGTACTGAAGGCAGTTGTTCTCCGCGATGTCAGCGCGTGGGGCGCGTCTGTAGAAATTACTCAACTCCTGGAAACTCGGATGCGTGGGATCCAAGCTTTTTGGCCCAGACTTTAACTGGAAGCGCTGGTGTAGAAGCGCAGGGCAAAGCGCCAGAAGAGATGGGATCCCCACAACAGCCCTGCCGCCAGCAGAGCGGATCCCAGCAGCCACGGCCATTGGGCTCGCCCCAGCAGGGTCTCCGCCGGGATGGTGGTCAGGAAAGCCACCGGCACGACGAAGGTGAAAAACACGCGGTAGGCCACCGGATAGGCCACTATCGGAAATCGTCCTGCCTCTACTAGGCCCCGCAGCACCTCGGTGACGTTGTAGATTTTGACAAACCAAATGCTGGTGGCTCCCAACATAAACCAGAGGCTGTAGAGGATGATCAGCCCCAGCAGCAGAGGCAGCAGCCCCAGAGCATAGGCCCAAGCAGGCAAATGGAGCTGGATCCCGGCATGGAGAATGAGCAGTAGGCCAAAACCCACATCCGTCAAGCCCCAGGGGGAAAACACCCTGGCCGACAGCCAAAACTGGCTGCTTATTGGCTTTAGCAAAACAAAATCCAAGGTGCCTTCCTGCACCTGCTGCACAATGCGATTGAGGTTGACGTTAAAGAGACTGGCCGACACCCCCTGCAGAATGGTGAACACCCCCAACACGATGAGGGCTTCCGGCCAACTCCAACCGCCCAGCCGGTGCCCCTGCTGGTAAAACAACGACAGCCCAAACAGAGCCGATCCCAACCCACCCAAACTGCTGAGGCTGGCAAAGAAAAAATTGGCACGGTACTCCATTTCTGCCGCGATTGAGGTGCTCCAAAACAGCCACAATATCCGCAAATAGCGCAGCACCTTGGTTTTCTCCAATCTCAGCTTTTATCCCACTTGCGGTAACAGCGGGCGGTAATGAAATAGGGGTGAAACACCTCCAAAAAACAGCTTTGCAGCACCTGAAAGAATTGCTCTACCTTTTGCGGGTCGTCCAGGTGAAAAGGAAACTCGCCGTTAAACCCCTTGAAAAAGTACCAGTTGATCAAAAGCTTACCTGACGGCTTGAGCCAGTCGTAAAACTGCCGCAACTGCGCTGCCGGATCCGCCAGATGTTCCACCACATCGAAGCAGATGACCGTGTCAAAAAAGATCTCTTCTGGGAAGTTTTCTGGACAGTGGATGCGCTCGGTTAAGCCCAGCTTTTCCGCCCGCCATTGCACAAACTGCCGATGGATGGGGTTGATATCCCAGAAGATCACCTGATCCACCGCTGCGCAGAGGGCCGCCCCGATAGCATGGGTGCCGATGCCGCCGCCAAAATCCAACACCAACCCGCGGGCATGATCCGCCACCAGGCGTAAGGTATCGCCGATGTAGTCGGTGCTGCTCAGGTGCCAAGCAGCCAAGTCCAGCAAATAGGCGGATCCCACCTGATCCCGATAAAACGCATCTGCCCGATCCCAGCCAAAGTCTCGCCGGCCCAACTCCGCCAATTCTTGCTGCCCTGCCCGCAGTTTCTCCCGCAGATCGGCAGCCGCAAGGCCCAGGAAGGATCCCAGATGGTCTTCTAGGTCAAAGGCATTTTGCCAGTAGCCGCTCAGCGCAGGTGGAATGGGGGGCACAGCAATCAGAGCTCGATCATCTGCTGAATTCGGGGCAGGGAATCAGGCGGCGGTAAAGTCGCCGTTTTTTTTCGGGATCTCTTCCGAGGTTTTCTTCTGGGATCCCAGCAGGGCCCTGTGGTCGCCGGGGGATAAAGGCTTTAACAGACCGGCCAGGGTTTCGGGAGTGAGGCGGTCGGTGCTCTCCACAATTGCCGTCACATTCGGGCCAAAGCCTATCTTATCCAACAACTCAAGGCGATGGGACAAAACCCGTTTCCCATTGACGAATAGGCCGTTGGTGCTGCGGCCAGATCCAGAGCCGCCATCGAACACCACATAGCCATATCCAACCCGGTTCTCATCGGGAATGCGGATGATCAACGCATGCTTGCGAGAGACGCAAGGGTCGTAAAGGCGAATGTGGTTGTTCACTGCCCGGCCTACCGAGTAGTAAATGTTGTCCAGGACAACACCGCGCCGACCCATCTGATCGGTGAAGATCAAGACCAGGTGAGCAGGGTTGGGTTGGGCAGCAGAAGCGTTCATGCTATGGGTGCGCTCGGCGTGGTTGAGGTGTTGGAAACGGCAGCCCAAGGACGGCCAGGCAACGAAGCTGCAGTTAACCCCAGAATGAGGACTTCCCCCTCTTATCGCCCGCCATCGGCTCAAATCATACACCACCATCTTATTTGACATTCTCCCCCGCCTGAAGCCGGGGGATTCTTTCTCAGGTTGCAGAATGACTCCTGCTTACTGAGCTACACCGGGTATGGGGTCGAAACCTCAACCCGATGGGGGATGCCATCACCCCAACTACTGGGACATCAAACTGCCCCAGATACTTTCGTCTCAGATTTACCGACCCTACGCCGTCGCGGTGAAACCGAAAGCCACAAGCCCGGCAATGATACTCCCTACCCCTGGGCTTGTGGAGCATGTGGCAACGCGGGCACTTCTGCGAGGTGTACCGTTCCTCTTGCAACACCACCCACATCCCCAACTTCTCTGCCTTGTAGGTGAGCAGCCGCCGCACCTGTCCCGACAGCATTTGGTGGATTTTCTGGTTCGCTACCTTGTTGTACTGGGCCGACCGCCGGATATCCCGGATGTCCCCAATCACAACCGTCTGCACGCCTCGCCTGTGGAGCGTGGAGACAAGCCTGGTCGTTTGCTTGTGTAAAACGTCCGTAATCTGTCTACGCAGCCTAGCTAACTGACGCTGCTTGGAACGAACTAACCGCTTCCAGCGCCGCGAGCCTCTCTTCTTGCGAGCCATTAGCCTGGAGAGCTTGCCCTTCAGCTTGTTCTGGTAACGCCTTTGGGAACGCAGTAACCGCCCGTTAGCTATATAAATTAGCTATATAAAGTTGCCCGACCGTCGTGAGCAGTAGCTAAATGCACTTCCCCTAAATCGACACCTGCTACTTCCCCAGCCTTTGCCGTTACTTCCCCTTCCGGCCTACTTAACTCGTAGCAGGCCCGCAACTCGTACTGCTTGCCGTCCCAGCCGATTTCTACCTGCACCGGTGTATCCCATGCCCAAGGAATAACCACAGGCGGGTTGGTCTTGCCGTTGGAAAGAACTAACTTCCCACCCCGAACCCTAATGGCAGAGGACTTCCAGATGACCTTGAAGTAGCGCCGCCGTCTTTTGGGGGGCTTGGCGTTGGGATCCGTTTTACGACGCTTGTACCAAGACTTCAGAGAAGCAAAGAAACTTTGTACCACTGCATCGGCACTATGGGCGTGAAGTTCGTTTCCACTACTGTTGGGAAACCAGCGCATCAAACTCGAGGGCTTTAACCACAAGCCTTTCTTGCGTGCCACTCGCCAAAAGAAAACCAAGGTCTTGGAGTATAGCTCGCCCGCGGCTAAAGCCAGATGCTGCAGTTGCTCTGAAAACCCCAACTTTAGCTTCCGAGCAAAATACATCGGAAACCCTACTCGTGCTAGCCGGATTTTAGCAAAAAGCCGCCCTACTCGCGTCAGCGGGCCGTAGGCCCTAGGGCGGGGCTTGAACCCAGTTTTTTGGTCAACTTATACCGACAGCGTCCTCTACTTCCCCTGCCTCTCAAGGGCAGAAAGGCCCAAAAGATGGGCGCGTTGCAAAAATGACAACTGATCCAGAACAAGCTGGTCTGGTTTTTACAGTCAATTCAGTTGAGGGTGAGACGGCATTACAGGTGAGATGGCATGGACGCAGACCTCAAATCGCAAAAGGCTTTCTTGGAGCTAGCCTGCAAGGAAGGCTAGGATCCTTATACTATGGGGGTAATGATCTCCAGCCGCTCCTTTAACCGCACCGTGCCAGCATGTATACCATTTCCGACTTTGACCGCCTGATCCAGTTTCTCCCGGTGGAGATCCGCCCTGAAGTGCAGATCGAGATCGGCACCCCCGACCAGTCTCGGATTGTGCAGCCGCTGTGGCGCTTTCCCTGGCAGAAATACTCTCGCTTCGCCATTGACCTCAGCCGTTGGCAGAAGCTGAGCCCTGACCAGCAGAAGATCTACTTCCTGCGAGAAGCGGTGATGGCCACAGAGCTGGCTTTGGGGGATAACTGGTCGGCGTTGTTGCTGTATCCCGCCTTGATCGGGGCCGGCAGCATGGGCATTTTGGTGGAGCTGCAGATGGGAGACAACCTCGGTGTTGGCCTAGCAGCCGGGTTGGCCGCTTCGGCGGTGTTTCTGTTGCGCAAAGCGGAAAAGGGGCAAAAAGCACAAGTTGCAGCCGATGAATTTGCCGTGCGCTACGCCTCGCAAAACGGCTACAGCTCCGAGCAGGCCGCTGCCATCCTGCTGAGTGCGTTGCAACAGGTGGCCATGCTGGAAGATCGCGTTAAAAATGACTACGACACCACCATGCGCCGCCGCAACCTGGAGTTTTTGGCGCAGCGGGGCCTGGGATCTGGCACTCTAACCATCAACCCCAAGTACCGCAACAAAGGCCAGAGCTCCAACCCCAATCCTTACCAAAACCCCTTCCAGCGCTGAGTCTTCAAGGCATGCGCAGTTCCCCTTCTACTTCTAGGCGGGTGTAGGGGCCGACGTTGAGGAAGCGCTCCCCCAGCATCTCGGCGGCGGCAGGTTGGATCCAGCCCATGCGCTGCAGCAGGTGCAAAGCCAAAGCATATTTGGCCCGGGCAGCTCCATCCTGAACCTTGATGGCCAGGCCCATGCCTTCCCCTACCCGGCCAATGCATTGGATCCCTTCAGCACCCGATTTGCTCACCAGATCCCCTTGAGTAGCCCGCATCAACTCCGTGTCGAAACACCCCTGTCCAGCCACCATCTCCGGGTGATGGGTCATGGCCCGTGCTACCGATTCCAAGTCGGGCCGCTCGCCAGCAGTCAGTTGGGCGAATAGGGAGGCCAGGTGATTCAGTTGCAGTTGGTAGGTGGGCACCCCACAGTCATCCCGCGCAAACAAAAACTCCTCCGAGGGCATTTGCAGCAAATCCGCCAACTTGGCCCGCACCAGCGCTTGCACCGGATGCTGCCGCTGGGCGTAGTCCGACAAGGTCCAGTTTTGGGCGCGGCTGGCCACGAGCATGCCAGCATGTTTGCCGGAGCAGTTGTGGCACAGGGGGCTGGGCTTGCCGGGTGGGGTGGGGCAGACCAGCAAATCGGGAGATAGATCGGCCCGCCACAGTATGCTGAACACCTGCCGCGCATGAGCCGTGGTGCCCTGATGGGATCCGCACATGATGGCAATATCTTTCTCAGTGAGGCGGTAGCGCTCGCGGATGCCGGTGGAGAGCATGGCCAGCGCTTGGAAAGGCTTGAGGGCAGAACGGGCAAAGACGGGGGTGGTGCTGTTGCCGGCCATGGCCAGAGAACGCCCGCGGCTATCGGCCACGACAGCTTGGCAATGATGGATAGATTCGGTCAACCCCTCCCGCAAGACATGGATTAAGAGTTCGGGGGCGGTGGAACGATTCTCAAATGACATGAAAACCTGGGAAAGGGCTGACGAAGCTGGGAAAGAGGGTGTGTACTCTTCAAATCATACGCGCAGATCCTACACGAGAAGTTGGCGGGATCCCCTAAAGTGGCAAAATAGAGCCGTTCCGCTGGGATCCCTGACCTCTGCCATGTCCTCCAATCCCCTGGTGTTTTTGGTCTGTCACGGCAGCCGGGATCCCGATTATCAGCAGGCTTTGGCAGATTTGTTGGCCCGGGTGCAGCAGCAGCTGGCTCCCCAGCCGGTGGAGCTGGCCCAGTTGGAAGGTCAGCCTCTCACCCTGGCCGAACAGATTCAAGGACGGCTGGCAGCTTGGCTGGGCGCAGGCCGATCTCCCAATCAGGTGGTGCTGCTGTCGCTGTTTATGGGCGAGGGATCCCATGTGGAAGAGGATTTACCGGCTGCGGTGAAGCAGGTTCAAGCTCGCTGGCCGCGCCTGCCCATCCGGTTAACACCCCCCATTGGCCAGCACCCGGCCCTCCTGGATCTGTTGGTGGCTCGCATTCTGGCTCCACAGCCCTCTTGCTTTGCAACGCTCAGGCAATCCGGCGAACGGGCAGATGCCTGGATTGTGCTTGGCCATGGCAGCCGTCTGCCGGGGTTTGCCGCCCAGCTCCAAGCCGGGATCCAAACTGTGCAACGGCGCTTGCCCGAGATCCCCTTGCATGTGGCTTTTGCTGCCCAGTCCCCCACCTTAGAAGCGGTCGTGATCCATTGCTTGCGCCTTAGCCAGTGCCGTCTACGGGTGCTGCCGTTTTTTCTCTTTCCAGGCGGTCTGCTGCGCGCCCTACAAGAACAGGCTCAGCGATTACAGCGGGAATGGCCTCTGCTCCAAATCCAGGTGGAGCCGCCCCTCTGGCGGGATCCTCAACTGATGCAGGCCATTGTGGAGACACTCCAGGCTTTTAGCCCGGCGCTGGAATAGCCGAATCTTTCCCATTCCCTCAAAATGGATATTTCCAACAGCAATGACGCGACCAGGACTTGAGATGGGCAAAGTGTATTTGGTGGGGGCAGGGCCTGGGGATCCAGGGCTGCTGACGGTGAAGGGAAAGGCGCTACTCGCCCACGCGGATGTGGTCATCTACGATGCTCTGGTGGGATCCTCCATCCTGGAGCTGATCCCGCCGACGGCAGAACGGATCTATGCTGGCAAACACTGCGGCGCTCACACCTTGCCCCAGGAGCAGATCACAGCCTTGCTGATGGAGAAAGCTCGGACGGCAGCCGTGGTGGTGCGGCTCAAAGGGGGGGATCCCTTCATCTTTGGGCGAGGCGGCGAGGAGATGTTGGCTCTGGTGCAGGCCGGGATCCCAGTGGAGGTGGTGCCGGGAATTACGGCGGGCATTGCCGCCAGCGCCTATGCCGGGATCCCTCTCACCCATCGCGACCTCAGCTCCTCAGTTGCTTTTGTTACCGGACATGAGGCGGCAGGGAAATACCGCCCTCAGGTCAATTGGCGGGCTTTGGCCGGGGCGGTGGAAACCCTGGTGATCTACATGGGCATGCACAACCTCAGCCACATTGCCGCTGAATTGTTGGCCGGAGGGAAAGCTCCCGACACCCCGGTTGCCCTGATCCGCTGGGGCACCACCCCTGAGCAAGAGATTCATCTGCTCCGCCTGCAGACTCTGGCTGGGCAGCCCTCGCCCGTAGCACCGCCTTCAATTGTTGTGGTGGGAGCGGTGGTCAGCCTGGCCAGCTTGTTGCCCACTTTGCGTCCGCCAGTCTCGTATTGCTCCGCAGCGCTTGCGCAACCGGAATCTCCATGAACGCCTTCTTTCGCAAGTTGGGTGCCCTCTTCTCCGCCTACTACGCCTACATGCTGGAGTACCGGGCCGAGCTGATCCTGTGGGTGTTGGCCGGATCCCTGCCCCTGATCATGATGGGGGTGTGGAGCGAGGCAGCCCGCTCAGGAGACTTCTCGCTGTCTGCTCTGGAGTTCATCCGCTACTTTCTGGCGGTGTTCCTGGTGCGCCAGTTCACCATCGTCTGGGTCATCTGGGACTTTGAGCGAGAGGTGGTCGAAGGCAAATTATCTCCTCGCCTGTTGCAGCCTCTGGATCCCGCTTGGCACCATGTGGCCAGCCACCTGATGGAGCGCTTGGCCCGTCTCCCCTTTACCCTGGTTTTAATCGCCCTTTTCTTCGTCCTCTACCCCCGTGCCTTTTGGATCCCCTCTTGGGCCCAGGCGGGGCTGGGATCCCTGGCCATTCTCCTGGCTTTTGCCCTGCGCTTTCTCATGCAGTACACCCTGGCGCTGCTGGCCTTTTGGGTGGAACGGGTGACGGCCTTGGAGCAGTTCCATTTTTTGGTGTACTTGTTTTTCTCGGGGGTGATCGCTCCTCTGGAGGTGTTCCCACCCCCCGTGCGCCAGGTCTTGGCCTGGACACCCTTCCCCTACCTGGTGCACTTTCCCGCCAGCCTCTGGGCAGGGATCCCGGTGGACATTCTGCGCGGTTTTGGCCTGGGCCTGGCCTGGACGGGCCTGCTCTGGCTGGCTAACCGCTGGTTGTGGCGCAAAGGCTTGCAACAGTACTCGGGAATGGGAGCTTAGAGGGCCAGGTTCAGTCCCTCATTTCACAGCTACCGTAGTCTTCAGCTTTCAACCAGGCCACCCTTGAAACCACTATTATGGGTCAAGGCACCCCAGCCAAATGACGAATCCTGTCCGTCTCCCTAAAATAGCGACAGATAACGGGTAATAGCGCTTTACCCTTTTCCTTGACAGCCTCCTCGGGTTCTCATGAAGCGTGTACTGGTCGTAGATGACGATCCCCTCTCCCTGAAGGTGCTGAGCCGCCACCTGACTCAGCATGGCTATCGGGTTTCTACAGGCGCTTCGGGTGTGGAAGGATTGCGCCTGTTTGCCCAAGAGCAGCCGGATGTGGTGGTTTCAGATGTGGTGATGCCGGAAATGGACGGCTTCGAGTTTTGCCGACAACTGCGCCAACAGCGCGGCGGCGAGCTCGTCCCCTTCATTTTTCTCTCTTCGCGGGGAGAGATCGATGACCGGGTTCAGGGCTACGAGCGGGGGGCGGATGACTACATCATCAAGCCCTTTGAACCCCTGGAGTTGGTGGCCAAAATCGAGGCCCAGATTGAACGCTCCCGCCGCACCCAATCGGAAATTTTGCGGCTAATCCAACAGCAGTCCCAGCCAAAACCCGAAGCGGACCCCCGCCCCACCCCACCCGAATTGCCTCTGACCCCTGCTGAGGAGCGGGTCTTTCGGGAAGTCATTCGCGGCTTCACCAACAAGCAAATCGGCGAGAAGCTGTTCATCAGCCCGCGCACTGTGCAAACTCACCTGACCAACATCCTCAGCAAGCTTTCTTTGGAAAATCGCTCGCAACTGGTGCGTTTTGCCTACGAACGGGGCTACACCGCCCAAGAGGAGCCGGGCCAGAAGGGATCCCTTTCAGGCCAGGTGTAGCCTCAAAACAGCACGTGGCGCTTTTCGCACCCGGCAGGGGATCCGCTCCTTGCCCAAGCGGACAAATGCCTCGTAGCGATGGCAGCCGGAGAACCCATAATACTCCCCTTCCACTTCCAAAACCTCAATGGGCTCCTGTAGGCCGACTGCTTCAATGGAAGCCATCAGCGCCTGCACCTTATCCGGATCCGTTTGCCGCGGCAAAGGGCGGCGAATTTGGGCAAGGGGAATCTCGCGAATCTGCGCCATGTTGAACTTTCTCCCTAAGCAAGCTACTTAATCATACTCGTTATGACTTTGCTCTATCAAGACTGGCAGAGGGGATGGATTCTCAGGCCAGAGCATGGCAGGATAACACCATTCCTCACTGCTCTCTCCCTCAGTAGCCAACCCAGCCATGTGGCAACTCCTCAAAGCCTTATGGGGAAAGATCGCCGGCCAAGCCCCCCCTGCACCCCCCGCTGCCGCGCCACGACCACCCCTTGACAAGAGGCTGGTTCAGCAGCCCTCTCCCCGGAATGTCCCTGCTGCAGAGGCCGCCCGCAAAGAAGAAGCCCCTGAGCCCACACCAGAACATCCCACCCCAAAAGTTGCAGCAGCCCAACGGGGTGAGGAACCTGTGGTGTTGCTCCCTTCTCAGGAGAAATCCCCAGACTCTGTGGCAGTAGAATCCCCCATCGGCCCGGCTCAACCCACCTCTACCGCCAAAAGCATCAGCAGCTTCTGGGCCATGACCGACACTGGATCCCGGATTTCCTGCATTGCTGCCACCACCGACAGTGGCCGTGCGGTCAGCTCCATTGCGACTGCTAGGCTCCGCCAACCGGAATAGCGACCGGGATCCCTCTGGCTCCAGAAAAAACTTCAGGGCAAGTCAGGAATAACTCCTATCCATTTCCACCCGCTACTGCAGGGATCCCCAGGGGGCATTAGGCCGATAATGGACAGGTAGCGTTGGGGGTTCCAAGCATGCTGGAGATGATCTTTAACGGGGCCAACTGGTTTGCTTTGCCCTTTTGGGCAATGATGATTCTGTTGCCGGGTTGGAAGGTAACCCGCAAAGTGATGGAATCGCTTTTGCCCATCGCTATTTTGGCGGCGGTTTATTTGTATCTTTTGGTCACCGGGTTCAACGCGGATGTTCTCAAGGAATTTTCCGACCCTCAACTGTCTCTGACCAGCTTAACTGGCCTATTCAGTCAACCCTCTGTTATGGCGACGGGATGGGTCCACTACATCGTCATGGATTTGTTTGTGGGCCGCTGGATCTTCTTGGAAGGGTGGGATAAGCGAGTATGGACAACCCATTCTCTGATTTTGTGCTTGTTTGCTGGGCCTGTGGGTCTGCTCTCCCATTTGCTTACGGTGGCAATTGTACAGACGACTCGCCAGAACCGGCCCAGTGCTCCTCAACCTGACAAAGGCACAGAAGTACCGCAAGAATCCATCTAGCCCCTGCTTGGCTTTATGGCTCTTTCCGATGCACAGGGTGCAAAATGAGCAGCGTGGGATCATCCTCGACCTCAACGTTGCTGCCACGCAGCTCCCCAGCGCTACGTACTCGCCAGCACACAGGGTGGTTCCCGAGTGCCTTTAGGTGCCGTTGTAAACAACAACCACAAAACCCACTGAGGTCGGATCCAACCGTCAGGCTGTCGGGTTTAGGGCCTACAGCCCGTTTACGCGAACAATGCGCCCTGTGCTGCTGTGGGCGAGAGCGGCTGACTACCCTGGCACTGCAGGCAGCGTAGCACAAAGCCGCTTTAAAGGGCGGGGCTTCAAACCCAGTTTTTCGGTAACCGAATTCTTGTATTCTGAAACCCTGACATACTCCCCGCCCTACTGGCTTGCTTCCGCGCAGCGATGGGACGGGGCCTCAAGCTCAGTCTTCGGGTAAACAGGAGTGCAAACCTCTCATGACTGCTACCTTTGTTCACACACCCTTGGCGCAAACTGTTCTGCCTCGCCCTTCCCGAACTCGGGATCTCCTGCTGGTTCTGGGGGGAAGTTTGTTCGTAGCTGCCTTGGCTCAGGTGCGGATCCCTCTGCCCTTCACGCCGGTACCGATTACCGGGCAAACCTTTGGAGTAATGCTGGTGGGGGCAGGCTTTGGGGCACGGCTGGGCTTTCTCACGTTGCTGGTCTACCTGCTGGAAGGGATCCTGGGATTGCCCTTCTTCAGCGGTGGCAGATCCGGGCTTGGCCACTTGGCCGGGGCGACGGGGGGCTACCTGTTGGCTTTTCCCCTGGCTGCAGGGCTGATGGGTTGGTTGGTGGAGCGCTGGGGCGTGGATCGCAACCCCTGGAAGATGGCGCTGGCGATGTTGTCCTGCTCGGCTCTGATTTTTTTGCTAGGAGCCACTTGGCTAGGGGTGTGGCTGAACCAGAATGTTGAGCCCACCTCGATCTTGGCCGTCCTCAACAAGGGGGTCTTCCCTTTTATTCCAGGAGACTTGGTGAAGTGCGGACTGGCGGCAGTGCTGCTGCCCACCATCTGGCGCTGGGTGGGTCGGGAAAGGCCACCGGCTGACTCGTAACCCACTGGGCAAGAGCAGCAACTCTAAAGACCGCTCCGGCAAAACAGAAGGGGCTCGGGATTAGCCTCGGGCCGAAAAATCTAAAAAAAAGATAACAGCTCCGAGGATTTGGCCTTTTTTCTGAGATTCTAAAAACTGTGCTCAATGCGATGTTCAATACGGCCTATTCATGGAGCTTTTCTTTATATTGCTCTAGAGTTTTATAAGTCGCTGACTGGTCGCGGCAGAGCCCCCTTGTGGGGCTTTTTATTTTCTATCTGCCGACCGGAAAAAGTTGAACTCAACCTACTATGGTCATTCCAAGCTATAATTTGATCCCTATAGACTCCCTAAATAGACGGGAACCCCGTCAGGCAACAGACGCGCCGGATCCCAGAAACATCCCGGTGGGTAGTCATTCAGCCCTTGACGGGCACCTTCTTTTCCAGCCACTGAGCCACTTGATCTGCCAGGTCAACTCCTTCCAACTGACAGAGTTCTCGCAGCATTGTTGGGCTGGTCACGTTCACTTCGGTTAGTCGTTCCCCGATAACATCAATCCCGACAAAATACAGCTTCTCCTGCCTGAGCACCGGCGCCAAAGCCCCGCAGAGAGCCCGTTCTTTTTCGGTAATCTTGGTTTTTTCCACTCGACCGCCGGCAGCAACATTGCCTCGAAAATCGCCCTCTCCAGGGATCCGATTGACGGCACCCAAAGGCTCTCCTTCCAGCAGCAAAATGCGTTTGTCTCCTGCCGCCGCCTGTGGCAAATACTCCTGCACCATCACAGGCAGCCGACCAAATTGGGTGCTCATTTCAATCAACGAGTTGAGGTTTGGATCCCCGGCATTGACCCTCAGGATCCCTTCCCCACCTTTGCCACCCAAAGGCTTGAGCACCGCCTGTCCTTCCTGTTCGACGAACTGACGCAGCAGGCGTTTGTTGCTGCTGACGCGGGTACGCGGGATCCACTCTTGAAATTGCAGGGCATAGAGCTTTTCGTTGGCCGAGCGGATCCCGGCAGGATGATTGAGCACCAGCGTGCGGCTGGGGGAGAGACGATCCAAAAGGTAAGTGGCATAGAGATAGGCCGTATCCACCGGCGGATCCTTGCGCATCCACACCGCCTGCATTTGGCTCAGGGGCAGCAGTTGCCGGTCTTTGACCTCATACCAGGGATCCGCCTTCAGATCCAACCGGATTTCCTCAAGGGATCCCCACGTTTCCCCTTGATCCCAGTAGAGATCCGCCAGGCCCAGGCAGAAAATGCGGTGCCCCCGTTTCTGCAGAGCTTCCATCAGGGCAATGCTGGTGTCATGGCCCACCTGCAACTGAGGCAATGGATCGACAATAAAAGCTACCTGCATGGGAGGTGTGGTTCACTGACGAAAGGCTGCCCCGAGTATGCAACAAATCGGAGCCGATTGTGCTCTGCTGGCAGGCTGTTTCCACAAGAGAAGACCCCCTCTGGAAAGCTCGATGCAGAGTTGTCTTCTTAATATCCTCTTAACCTCGACAGGCGACGCAAACGTTAGCTTGATAGGTGGAATCCCCAGTTGGCCCTCAGTTCTCGGCTGGGTTGACCGGATTTCTGGCCTAACCTGTGAGGAATGCTCCATCTGTGAGTGCTCCCCCTTCTCAACCCTCAGAGCCGGTTCGCATTGAAACCACGCGGGACTTGCTGGAAGCCTTGCGTGAGGGGCGCTCCCTGGTGGGTGCCAACCTGGAGAATGCCTACCTCTCGCGGGGCCTGTTCGACCGCATTCAGATGCCCAAATCCAATTTGACGCGGGCTAACCTGCGCTCGATCAGCCTGCAGCAAGCCGACCTACGTCTGTGCAACTTTCGCCGCGCTGAGCTAGAGCGGGCCAATTTTACCGCCTCAGATCTACGGGGATCCAGCTTTAGCCAGGCTCTGGGGGACTACAGCAACTTTACCGCCGCCAAACTGGACAAAAGCAGCTTTCAGGGGGGCCGTTTCAGCCATTCCATCTTTCGCGAAGCCAGCTTGGTGGCTGCTAATCTGGCGGAGGGGAACTTTTTTGCCGCCGACTTCCGCCAGGCCAACCTATCTCGCTGCAACCTCTCCCAGGCTGCCTTGGTGAGTTGCCAGCTTCAGTTTGCCAACCTGGAACAGGCCATTTTGGTGGGGGCCAACCTACGGGACGCTCAGATTGAAAACACGCTCTTCAGTGGAGCCGATTTTACCGATGCCAAGCTCTCCGATGAGACGCGCAAGCTCTTAATCGAGCGGGCCAGCGGCACCAACGAGCTTACCCAACGGGATACCCTCAACACCTTGCTGGCGGGATTGCAACCCAAGTCCCGTAAGCTTTTTGGCTTGCTGTGAGGTTGGAGCTGTCAGACACAACTGGGCTGAGGAGAAAGCTCAAAACCGGCTGAGGTCGATCCCGGCTTCCCGGGCCATGGCTCCTATACCCTTGGCCTTGAGAGTCTTCAAGGCTTTGGTGGAAAGGCGCAGACGAACAAACCGCTTACCCTCTTCCCACCAGATGCGCTTCCACTGCAAATTGACTTCCTGCAGGCGCTTGGTGCGCCGGTGGGAGTGGGAGATGGCAAAAGCGTTGTTGCGTTTCTTGTTGGTTAGTTGGCAGCGACGCGCCATGGGATCAAAGCAAACTCAGCCTAGCTATCGTAAGGCATCTTTTTGTTGGGCAGCAAGCTGAAGTTGACTTTGCAACTGGGCTAGCTCTGCCTTCAGTCGGTCAAAGGTTTGTTGGCAGTGGTTAACGCTTTTTAGGGGCAGCTCTTCATTTTTGGCAATGCAGGTCACCTGTACAGAGCCGTCGGCAGCCTGACGGGTGCGATCCACAAACACTTCCACCGTCACCAGTTTGGTGTAGGGATTTTTTCCGGGAGGCTCGCCGGCCACCCAATAATCAAGGCTGTTGTGGAGGACATTGAGTTGGCAGCGCTCCAAAACGGCGCGGATCGACTCACTGAGCTGCTCGGCTGAGCCCACAAGCTGAGTAACGCAAGAGTATCGAGCCATAGGAGGAGCCAGTCACCACGGTTATCCTACCATCAAGTTTTCGGCTCCTGCAGCCAAAGGCGAACCGGCAGAATTGCGCTCAAGAGTACTCTACACCGGCTCGGTTAGCCCTGCTGCGAGGAGGTGAATTACGTTAGAACATGAACAACTCCCAGGAGAGTTGCCATGTTTAGGGTCTCCTGTTTGGCTCATTCTCTTTTGCTACTGGGATCCCTGGGCCTGGGTTGGATAGGCGTGTCTTTTGCCCACGCGCAGCCCTTTCAGGCGGGCGACCTGGATGGGGATGGCCGTTTGACGGTGCAGGATCTCAACCTGTTGGGGGCCTACTTGCGGGGAGAACGGGGATTGACCGACGACCAGATCCGAGCTGCCGATGTCGACCAGGATGGACGGATCACAGAAGCCGACTGGCAAGTGTTGCAGCAGCGCATTCAGGCAGCAACGGATGTGCCCACAGGACAGGTGCAGTTGGATTCCGCCTATTCGGGACAGGTGGTGGATCGGCTGACAGGGCAGCCCTTGGCCGGGGCGGAGGTGGCCATTCCGGGGGCGGGTATTTCGGTGCGCACCGATGCCCAGGGTCGGTTTCGCCTGCCAGGGCCGCTGCCGGCAGAAGAAATTTTGGTGGCGCGGCTGGAAAATTACTTGCCCTATTCCCAAAGTACAGGCAACGGTCAAGCCAGCGGGGATCGGCCTTGGCAACTGCAGTTGGAGCGCTGGGATCCCAACACAACTTTGGTGCTGGAGGCGAATGTCATCCGCCTGGGCGATAACCAGTACTCGCCGGAATCGGCTGCTGCCGGGCAATTTCTGGGCCCTGCCCAAGGGGTGGAGATGACTCGCTCTTTCACTTTGCAACGCCTGCCTTCGCGCCCACCGGTTTTGCGGATTGGATCCCTGATTGGGTTGGATACAGCTGCCGCCTATCGGGCCGGCCAATCCCGGATCCCCAGCGCCAACATGTCTCCCATGCAAGTCATCTTGAACGGGGTGGAAATCGAACAGATTCACCTGGGGGGAGATAACCTACAGATTCCCCTGCCTCTGCAACATCTGCGCCTGGGCCTGAACACTGTTACCCTGCGCACCGGCAAAACCCTGATTGAGCCCAGCATGGTCACCCGTGGTCCCCAAGTGCCGATCAGCATTCCCCTTTTCGGGGGATCCCTGCACATCTCGGTGCCGCTGGGAGGTGATACAGTCATCCGGCACGGTGGAGCCTGGGTGGATCATGACGATGTGCAGTTGGCTAACGTAACCATCGAGATCCCCAACTGACCCTGCTCCGTTCAATGGTTTTACGGCCCATACCGTCAGCCAATAGCTTGGACGTTGAATCCAGGTTGAGCGGGCCACGGGGCCTGTCGGTCAAGAGGAACAAGTTTGAGCCTGCTTTCGATAACTGACTCGATATCTGATCCGTTTGCTCAACAAGGGAAATACGTTTGTCCAGCGATTGGAAGATTCCCCTTCCAACAGCCGGCATACTGCAGTTGCTGAATTGCTCCTCTTCGATGCCTCTGTGAGTTCTGTGCATCTTGCTCTTCAAGAGGGATCCCTGAGGTGGCCCATGTGAGTGAGGTAAAATCCTGGCAACCGAGCAGATCGATAACCCAAACCCAGGAGAGCTGACTATGAGTATGAGTATGAATAGGGCTTCTGCCTTCCCCTTAACCTGGCTGTGGACGGGATCCCTGGCCCTGGGGGTGACGGCCCTGGTGACCCGCCAAGTGATCTGGGGGCTCTTACCTTTGGCAGCAGCCTACCCTGCCATCCGCCGCCGCGAAGAACAGCTTGGCCAAGTTCTGGAACAGACCTGGACACAGCAGCAACAGACAGCAACCCAACTGGAGACCCTGCAAGCGCGTTTCGAGGTGCTGGACGCTCGGCTCACTGCTGAACCGTCCCTTCTGCAGCAGACCTTGGCTTCCCCGGCTGAAGCCATTCAAGAGCTCGAGCAGAAAGTAAAGGTTTTGGAGCCCATCTGGGTACAGCAGCAGCAGACGGCGGCCCAACTGGAAACATTACAAGGGCGGATCGACGCCCTCGAAGCTCGGCCCACGTCTCATCTGTCCGTGCGGCAACAGCTGGCCCCCACCACCCAGGCCATCCAGCACATTCAGCAGCGGTTAAAAGCCGTGGAGCTGCGGTTGAATGCTCTGCCGGTATCCCAGCCCCAAGTGACTTTGGAGCAACTGGAGTTGGTGCAGGCGCAACTCCAACACCTGCAGCAGCTGGTGGCATCCCAGCCGAACCCTGCATCTCCCCGCAAAGCCCTGGGGGTGTTCATCGACGCGGCCAATCTCCACGCCAGCGCCCAGCAGCGGGGATCCCATCTCGACTATCCCAGTCTGCTCAGCTGGCTGGCCCAGGGCAGATCCGAGATGGAAGTGCATGTCTACAGCGGGGTAGATCGCCGCAACCCAGCTCAGCGTCGTTTCCTGCGGGAGTTGAGAAAACAGGGCTATCGGGTGGTCACCAAGCCGGTGGTGATCCACGCCGACGGCAGCCGCAAAGCCAATCTGGATGGGAAGCTGATCGCGGATATGATGGCGATGTGCTCCCGCTACGAGACGGTGCTGCTGCTGAGTGGGGATGGAGATTTTGCGCCGGCCCTCAAGTACATCCGCCGCCAAGGCTGCCGGCTGGAGGTAGCCGCCTACAGGCCGGACACGAACTCGGAGCTAATTTGGATAGCCAACCAGTTCGTGGATTTGTGCGCTTGGCAGGGAACAGGAACGCTGGTGCCGCTGCCTGCAAAACAGACTCCGGCCACCGACTAAACCTTTGCAATCTCAGCGCCTGAACCTCGCTTGGATCAACCTTGTCCAAAAATTGGCATTCTCCCTGCCCTAAAAGGCAAGGATTCTTTCCCAGGCCACAGGATAATTCCTACTTCTTGGGCTACACCACCCTTGCGAGTGGTGGGGGATGCCATAACCCCGACTACTGGGATGAACTCCCAGATACTTTTCCTGCTGACATTGCTCTTGCTAACACTGCGCCATACTCAAGTTGGCGGAGTTCAACCAACAGCGTAGCACGAAGCCGCCCTTGCCGCGTCAGCGGGCTGTAGGCCTTAGGGCAGGGCTTGCAACCCAGTTTTCTTGGTCAACTTAACCCCAATTGGAGAGTCCAGATGTCAACGCAACTCACACAGCGGTTTGTGCAGGCAATGCACTATGCCCATCGCTGGCATGCTTCTCAGACCCGCAAGGGAACCGGGATCCCTTACCTCAGCCATCTGTTGGCCGTAGCAGCCATCGCCCTGGAGCATGGGGCGGATGAAGATGAAGCGATTGCCGCTCTGCTCCACGACAGCCTAGAGGACGGCCCCCACAACACAGGCGAGCCCCGGGCCCAGATTGAGCAACAGATCCGGGAGCACTTTGGAGAACGGGTGCTGCAGATCATCCTGGGATGTACGGATACCGAAAGCGATGGCTCCCGAGGCGAGCCCAAAGAAAACTGGAAAGAGCGCAAAACCGCCTACCTGAAGCACCTGGAAACGGCAAATGCCTCGGTTTTGTTGGTGGCCGCCTCTGACAAGCTGCACAACGCCCGCTGCA
This sequence comes from Synechococcus sp. R50.1, assembly GCF_047462115.1. Taxonomy (NCBI): domain Bacteria; kingdom Bacillati; phylum Cyanobacteriota; class Cyanophyceae; order Synechococcales; family Synechococcaceae; genus Synechococcus; species Synechococcus sp. R50.1. The sequence goes on from NZ_JANSIN010000008.1 coordinate 38,042, forward strand.
TCTTGCGGGATTTTCGCCAACTGGGGGATGAACTCTGGCAGCGGTTTTCCGCCGGAAAAGAGGGATCCCTGTGGTATTACCGATCGTTGGCAGAGATTCTGAGGCGACGGCTGCCCGGCAATCTATCGGCGGAGCTTCAAGAGCTGGTGGCTGAGTTGCAATGCCAAGCTGGAGCGGTAATGCCTTGACAGAGACAAGCAGGGCTGAAGAAAATGCTGAGGGCAGCCCTATTCATCACACTTTTTGGGTCACGCACCTATGGTTCTCGCTGTTGGCACCCCTGCTCCTGGGTTCAACACCACTGACACCCAAGGCAACCAGGTTTCGCTGGCTGATTTTGCCGGCAAAACCGTTGTCCTCTATTTTTACCCCAAAGACGACACCCCCGGCTGTACCAAAGAAGCCTGTGGATTCCGCGACGCCTACGCCGACTACCAAAGCAAGGACGTGGTGGTGCTGGGGGTGAGCATGGACGACCAGGCTTCTCACCAAAAGTTCACCGAAAAGTACAACTTGCCTTTCCCCCTACTGGTGGATAGCAGTGGGGTGATTACCCGCGCCTACGATGTGGATGGGGGCGGCTATGCCAAGCGGGTGACCTACGTCATTGATGGCGAGGGCAAAATTGCCAAGGTCTACCAGAACATCAATACCGAAACCCATGCCCGCGATATTTTGGCGGATTTGGGTTTGTAGAAACGCTGCCTCTTTTCAGTACTCCTCGCTAGATCCCGGCCTTTGCGCATGAACGACGACATTCCGGTCGCCCGTCGCCAGTCCACTCCGGCGAAAAAAGCGCAAAGTTCGGTGCCTGCCCTGAGGTCCCGTCTAGTCTTGGGCCTGGTGCTGGTTGGGCTAGTGCTCCTGGCGGGTTGGGGGATAGAGAAGTTACCGGGATCCCAGCAGGCGGCGGATCCCCAAGTTCTGGAAGAAACCGGTCAGCCCCCTCTGCCGCAGCCAACTGTGCAGAATGGGCGAGCTTCCTTGCTGGGGCACTATGCCTATTCCGAAGCCCCTGCAGACAGCTTGCGGGTGGTGGGCCACTACCACGGTCGTGAGGTGCGCCTACGCCAGGCGGCTGCTGAAAGTTACCTTCGCATGAGCGAAGCAGCTCAAGCTGCCGGGATCCGCCTTGTCCCCATTTCCGGGTTTCGCTCCATTGCGGATCAGGAATTCTTGTTTTTTCAATTGGCTCAATCCCGAGCCTTGCGACCCGAGGAACGAGCTGCTGTCAGTGCTCCCCCTGGCTACAGCGAGCACCACACTGGCTATGCCATCGACCTTGGGGATGCCGGGTTTCCGCAGTGGGATACTCAAGAAGCCTTTGAGACCACCCCGGCCTTCCAGTGGCTGCAGAGCAACGCGGCCCGCTTTGGCTTTGAGCTGTCTTTCCCCAGAAACAACCCTCAGGGGGTGAATTACGAACCCTGGCACTGGCGCTTTGTGGGCGACCGCCATAGCCTAGAGACCTTTTACAAGCGCTAGCCAACTCCCTTCTTCTGAGGGAAGGGGGGCTGGGGGTGAGGGCCCAAAGAGCGGATGACGCGATTCGAACGCGCGACCGTCTCGTTGGCAACGAGAAGCTCTACCACTGAGCTACATCCGCGTCGGGAAATTTATGATGGCAAGTTTTGCGGTGGTTTGTCAAGTCAGGGATCCCTGGCGCATTTTGTTCCAGAATGAGAGAAGTTCATCTTTCTTTGCAGTTGCGCAAAGTCTGGGCGGGATCCCGGGCAGCGCCTGTTTGAGGGTATTGCTATGCGGGTAGCCATTATTGGGGCCGGATTGGCCGGGTTGGTGACGGCAGTCGATTTGGTCGAGGCAGGACACGAGGTGCAGCTCTACGAGGCGCGGCCTTTTGTCGGTGGCAAGGTGGGATCTTGGCAGGATGCCGATGGCAACCACATCGAGATGGGGCTACACGTTTTTTTCTGTAACTACAGCAACTTGTTTGCCCTGATGAAGAAGGTGGGAGCCTACGAGAACCTGCTGCCTAAGCAGCACACCCACACCTTTGTCAACCGAGGTGGGCAGACGGCCAGTCTGGATTTTCGCTTTCCCCTGGGGGCACCTTTCAACGGCCTCAAAGCCTTTTTCGCCACCGAGCAGCTCTCTTGGGCGGACAAGCTGCGCAACGCCTTGGCGCTGGGCACCAGCCCCTTGATTCGCGGCTTGCTGGACTATGAAGGGGCAATGCGGCAAATTCGCGCCTTGGATCGGATGAGCTTTGCCGATTGGTTTCGGCGGCATGGGGGATCCGAGGGTAGCCTGAAGCGGATGTGGAACCCGATTGCCTATGCCTTGGGCTTTATCGATACAGAGCAGATTTCTGCCCGCTGCATGCTGACGATCTTTCAGATGTTTGCCAGCAAAACAGAAGCCTCCAAGCTCAATCTCCTCAAGGGATCCCCGGACACCTACCTCACTCAGCCCATCGTCCGCTACATCCAAGCCCGCGGGGGCCAGATCCACACCCGCAGAGGGGTCAGTCGCATTGAAGTGAGCGACTCCTCTCCCTACCCCGTGACCGGCTTGCTCTTGACTAATGGAGAGCGGGTAGAGGCAGATGTGTACGTGTGCGCAGCGGCGGTGGAAGGGGCCAAGCGGCTGATCCCGGAAGTGTGGCGGCAGTGGCCACAATTCGACAACCTCTACAAGCTGGAATCCGTACCGGTGGCCACGGTGCAATTGCGCTTCGATGGCTGGGTGACGGAGCTGAACCCCCAAGGCCAGGCCAAACGAGCTGGCGAACACCCAGAGGCTCTTGGCATCGATAATCTCCTCTACACTGCCGATGCCGATTTTTCCTGTTTTGCCGATCTGGCCCTCACCAGCCCCGCCGACTACTACAAACCCGGCCAGGGATCTCTATTACAATGCGTGCTCACGCCGGGGGATCCCTTCATTTCCATGCCCAACGAGCAAATTGCCCAGCACGTGTTGCACCAAGTCCACGAGCTGTTTCCTTCATCCCGGCAACTGAACATGACCTGGTACAGCGTGGTGAAACTGGCCCACTCCCTCTATCGAGAAGCGCCGGGCATGGATCCCTATCGCCCACAGCAAAAGACCCCAATACCCAACTTCTTTTTTGCCGGCAGCTACACCGCCCAAGACTACATCGACAGCATGGAAGGGGCCACCCTCTCCGGCCACCTGGCTGCTCAGGCCATTCTGGCTGCCCACAGGGATCCCCAATAGGAGGACTTTCACCTGATGGCACTTGACCCCTTTGACATACTCCCCGTCATAAAGGGCGAGGATTCCGGTTCCTGGTTCTGCTACGGCACTTCCTCTGTCGGGTTGCCCTCCCATTCGCGCCAGCGGGACGGAGCCCTTGAAGCCTGCACTCTATGTGTCGGCATGAGTGCGGGAGTATGTCACAGTGGGTACCAGAAGTCTTGGCCCAAAGCCGAGAGTTGGGTAGAAGTCCAGCCCTTCGCGCCCCTCGCCAAAAAATACGCTCCATCCTAGGGGATCAATACGAGCCACAGGCCCCATACCCTGAGAGTTTTGCCCAGGAAGGATGATGATCGCCCTCAACCTGCAGCCGGCTGTGAATTTAACCGATGAAGTTTTCGAGCAGCTCTGCCGGCGGAATCCTGAGCTGCGCCTGGAACGCACCGCCCAAGGAGAACTGATCGCCATGGCTCCTGCAGGCAGCGAAAGCAGTCGTCAAAACTTGAGCCTTAGCGCCCAGCTCTGGCAGTGGAACCGGCAAACTCAGCTTGGTGTGGCCTTTGACTCTTCCGCCGGTTTTGCCTTGCCCAATGGGGCCATTCGCTCTCCCGATGCTGCTTGGATGCCCAAAGAGCGCTGGCAGCAGCTCACCCCAGAGCAGCGCCGTCGTTTTGCTCCCCTCTGCCCTGACTTTGTGCTGGAACTGAAGTCTCCTACTGACGAGCTGGCCATCCTTCAGGCCAAGCTGCAGGAGTACCTGGACAACGGATCCCAACTGGGCTGGTTAATCGACCCGGAAAGCGGGAAGGTCTATGTCTATCGCACAGGTCAGCCGGTGCAAGTTTTGGAGCGACCTACCAGCTTGTCTGGGGATCCCGTTCTTCCTGGCTTTGTTATGGATCTCACCCTAATCTGGGGATAACCGACCCACCCCATGACTCCAAATTTCATTTTTCCCACTCTGGGGAGAAACGCCAGGGATCCCCAAGCTGCTTCGCTGCAATTCAAGTAACCCTGCTCTACTGCTTGGAGCCAGAACTAACCGCTGCTCCCACCCTCTCCATTAGGTCGTCCAGCTCGCTGTAGTCCGGCAAAGTGGTGTCGATGGCCTGCCCCTGACGCAACACCACCCGGTCATGTTGGGGTCGCGAGAGCAGCTCGTCAAAGCCACGTCCCTTGAACAGCACCAGATCTGCCGGCAAGCCCACCCCAATTTGCCCTCGCTCGGTCAAGCCCATGATGCGGGCAGGGGTGGTGGTGATGGCCTGGGGCCAATCCCCATAGGGGGTATCCAGGTGCAAAATGCGGGTGGCCTCCCGGAACACCTCCAAGCCATCGTGATCCCCAAAGCCGTAGAAGGGATCCCGGCAATTATCGCTGGCTATCATCACCGGCACGCCCAAAGCCTTCAGCTCATGCAACAGCGTCACTCCCCGCCAGCGGGGGGTATGGCCGGGGTTACGGGCTTGCAAATATAGGTTACACATGGGCAGGCTGACCACGGCAATTCCCGCCTCTCTGACCAAGGCCATAGTCTTGTGGGCCACCTCCGGCGGTTGCACGGCCAGGCTACAGCAATGGCCACACACCACCTGATGGGGAAAATCGTTGCGCAAGGCCGCCGCTGCTACGTGTCTCAATGTGAGGGATCCCGGATCATCCGTCTCATCCGTATGAAAGTCCAGAGCCAAGCCCCGCTCCTTGGCCAGGGCAAACACCCGATCCAATTGCCGATCCAGTTCCGGCCCCATCGCCGCCACCCCCCCCAGGATCCCGCCCACTTCCGCCACCTTGTCCGCCAGCTTTTCTGCTGCAGGGGTGAGAAAGGCATCCAAGCTCAAAAGCGTGACCGCCTGGAGTTCCAGCTTGCCCGCCCACTCTCGGCGCAGCTGAACAAACACCTCCCAGCTGGCCCCCATAACCTGAGGATTCTCACAGACCAGATGGGTGCGCACTGCCTGGGATCCATGGGCATAGCTGCAGCGCAAACCAAAGCTGAAGCGACGGTAGAGATCCTCCCGAAACTGCTCCGGATCCCCGTCATAGGCTTGCTTCATCTTCACCCAATCTTCCTGGCCGGCCTGCCTCGCCCCGGCAAAGGTACCATCGGGATTGGGGGTGCGCGGCCACACATGCCCCTTATCCAGGTGGGTATGGATATCCACAAAGCAGGGCCACACCTGGCCTCGCCTTAGATCCACGCCGGGGATCCCCTGGGGCGGGATCCCTGTTGCCAGCTGGATTCGGCGGATCTGCCCCCCTTCGATTTCCAGATCCAGCAACACCAGGTTATCGCGGTTGGGAACAGCTCCTGGCACCGCCTCCTTCAGTACCGACAGGGGAACCTGAGCATTCAGCAGCCAGTAGTGGGCAACGCCGGGGATCTGCATGGCGGGCAACGAAAAAAGCAGCTCTCCATCGTAAAGGGATCCCGGCCTATCCAGATGAATCCAGTGCTACAGCGGCTAGGCAAACTGGCCCACCACCTGCATGGCAAAACTGAGCAAAATGAAGGCCAGCCAGGGGGAAAAGTCCAAGCCACCAATGGGGGGAATGATGCCGCGGAACAGGTTGAGATAGGGATCGGTGAGTTGGCTGAGCACCGACAGGATGGGGTTAGACCAGTTCAGTTGCGGGAACCAGCTCAGCAAAATCCGCACGATCAGCAGAGCATTGTAAATGACGATGAACTGGTAAAGGGAGCGGAACAGCAACGACCCGGCAGTGCCGTAGACCAACCCCAGAGAGAGGCCGTCCATCCAGGCGAGAGGAGACAACAAGTGGCTAAGCATCATAGCGGTTCAGAGAAGGGAATGAACAAAACACAGATCAGTCAGACAGACCAAACGCCGTCAGCAGAGGCAAACCTCACATCCGATGGCAACCCATCCAAAGATGCAAGGCAGAAAGCCATTGCCGCCTCTAGTTTGACATGGGCGGGAGACCCCTGAGGTTCCTTCTTCCCGCTCAAGCTCAAGAGTTTTCCTCAGCAGCAGGGGCAGGCACTTCCTTGACAAGCAACTGAGCCCGGGTGGCCTGGATCGCCTCGTTTAACTCGGCAATCTTGGCCTCTAGAGTGCGGCGGGCTTGGGCAATTCGTTCTGCCTCATTTTCCCACTTCTTCCAGTCGCTGGACATGGCCGACTCACCTGAAGCACTGAGGCGCGGTCGTTCAGGGGTTGCGGAGGTGCCGTTGAGGCGATCTGGATCCCGGCGTTGGCCTTCGGCGGATCCCTTGCTGAGTCGAGGGGCAAGCACAAACCCGATCACCCCGCCGATCATCCCTCCCAACACGGCGCCGGTCACTACACCCGCAATGAAATCACCTTTCTGATCTGCCACGCTTCTGTCCAGCTCAATAAACAACAAACTTAAACTTGAGCCACCTTCTTCCGTTCTATCTTTCCTGTCCCACTCCTGCCAGCAAATCCGACCAGGGTTGAGGTGGCCGCCAGCGGCTAAGATGTTCCAGATGGGCTTGCACCTGATCCCTGAACTCGGCAAACGTGTGTTGCAGATCGCCGGTCGAGGGTAGGGATCTCAGCGTCGCCTGCCAGAGGTAGGCCGGGGAAAGTTCAGGGCTGATCAACCGCCACAGGCGCTGCAGCTCCTCAAAGTGAAGGCGATCATCTTCTGTGAGGGAAAGCACCAACTGGCGGCGCAGATCGCGGGCCTCTTCCGACATCAGGTAGCGCAAGCCCATTTGGGCGGTGGGCAACCAATCCAGTTCCCCATCGCTGCGGGCAATTTGAATCAGGTTCTCCAGGCGGTTCCAGCGGAACTTGCCGTCTTTGATCAACACTTGCAGCAGCCGTTGGCGAATACGAGGCGATTCGTCCGTCAGCAGGCGCTTGGCCACATAGGGATAGGCCACACCGACGATGCGGAACTGGGGATAGAGGCTGAGGGCTACTCCCTCTTGGGTCACCAAAGAGCGGATCACCAGAGCAAAGTGGGAGGGCACCTGAAAGGGGTAGCGGTACATCAAGTCGGAGAACTGATCTGTGGCCGTTTTGAAGTTAAAGTTGACCACCTCTTGGGTCAGCACGTCTGCCAGCACCTTTTCCAAGGCGGGGATCAGCTCTTGGCGGCCGACATCCGACTGCAAAAAGCCCAGATGAATAAAGTCATCGATCAGGGCGTTGTAGTCGCGATCCACCAGGTGAACCAGAGCATCCACCAAGTACTCCTTCATTTCCTCGGTAAGCTGATCCATCATGCCGAAATCGATGTAAGCCAAGCGACCATCGGCCAGGGCAAACAAGTTACCTGGGTGGGGATCCGCGTGGAAAAAGCCGTATTCCAGCAATTGCTTGAGGGCAGCAACCACCCCGATACGCACCAATTGTTTCACCTCCAGGTTGGCTGCTCGAATGCGCTCCACATCCGTCAGCTTGATGCCGTCGATCCACTCCAGGGTCAGAACCCGGCGGGTGCTGTAAGCCCAGAAGATGCGCGGCACGTACACATCCGGATCGTCGCGGAAGTATTCGGCGAAGCGCTCGCAGTTTCGCCCTTCGTGCAGGTAGTCGATCTCTTCAAAAAGCTTGCGGCCAAACTCATCGACCACCGCCGTCAAAGTACTGCCCAGGTTTAAGGGCAGCCAGGGGCCCAGCCATGTCGAGGCCCAGCGAATCAGGTACAGATCCAGGCTCAACTGCTCTCGCAGATGGGGTCGCTGCACCTTCACCGCCACCCATTCGCCGCTGTGCAACTGCGCTTTGTAAACCTGGCCCAAACTGGCAGCAGCCACCGGCTCTGGAGAGATCTGGGCAAAGATCTCGGCAATCGGACGGCCCAACTCGGATTCGATGCGGGCAAATGCTTGCTCGGAAGGAAATGGCGGCAGTTGATCTTGCAGTTGGGTGAGTTCTTCTAGGTAGTCTTTGCGCACCAGATCGGGGCGGGTGGAGAGGGCCTGACCCACCTTGATGAACGTTGGCCCCAGGTCGGTGAGCAGCTTTCGCAACTGCACCGAGCGCCGTCCCACATTGCGATCAGTGTGGCCCCACAGTTGATCCCAGCGCAAACAGAGGACAAACCACAAGAAAGGCCAGAGAATGGCCAGCGCCCGACCGATCACTTGGGGCAGGCGCCAGCGGTAATAGCGGCAGATCAATTGCGGATCGTAAACTTCCAAAGCGGCAACGGATGAAATTCTACTAAACACACTCCAGCGATCTCACAGTCTTTTGTTTTAAAGCTCTCGGTATCCATCTTAACAGAAAAAGCCTCGCCGTTTCTGCGCAAGGGCCTGTCAGCCCCATCCTGCCCCCTTCTCGGCCAGGGCCGGCCTGTTTCCCCCTCAAATGATGGTGTTGTCCGGGATCACCGAGTCTTTGATGATGGTGACGATGCCATTGCTGATCCAGATCCCCTCCTCTTCCCGCTGCGCTTCGGTGACGTGATCCTTGTTGAGGATGCGGACATTGCGCCCAATGCGGGCATTCTTATCCACGATGGCGTTGACAATGTGGGAGTTGGCCCCGATGCCCACCGGTGGGATCCCTTCCTCTAGCCTGGCCTGCCGCTCTTCTGCCGACTCGTAGTAATCGGCTCCCATCACCAGGGTGTTTTCGATGGTGGTGTTGGCCTCCAAGCGGCTGCGAATGCCGATGATGGAGTTGCGAATTTGGGCGTTTTTGATGATGCAACCATCGGCGATCATGGAGTTGACAATCTGGGAGTCGAGGATTTTGTTGGGGGGCAAAAAGCGCGGGCGGGTGTAGATGGGCATTTCGCTGTCGAAGAAGCTGAAGGGCGGGTTGGGCTGCTGCACCAGTGCCAGGTTGGCCCGATAAAAAGCCTCGATGGTGCCGATGTCTTCCCAGTAACCCTTGAAGAGGTAGGCTTGCAGATGGTACTTGCCGATGGCTGCCGGCAGCACCTCTTTGCCAAAGTCGGTGTGCTCCTTGACTTTGAGCATCTCGATCAGAGCTTCTCGCTTGAATACATAGATGCCCATGGAGGCGATGTAGGGCTTGGCTTTGGCTTCTTCCGGGCTGAGGCCGAGGGCTTGGGTGTCCACCTGACAGGCTTTCAGCAGATCTCCTGTTGGCTTTTCCTTGAAATCCACAATGCGACCGTTCTCGCCAAGCTTGAGCAAGCCAAAACCCGAGGCCACTTTTTCTTCACAGGGGAGCACCGCCAGGGTCACATCGGCTCCCACCTGCCGGTGATGGTGGATGAAGGGGCGGTAGTCCATGCGGTAGAGGTGATCCCCAGACAGGATGAGGAAGTCCCGCGGCTTCCAGGAGTCCATCAGCCAGAGGTATTGGCGAACGGCATCGGCGGTGCCTTGGAACCAATCGGGATTGTCAGGGGTTTGTTGGGCCGCCAAAACGTCCACAAAGCCGCCTGTGAAGGGGGACAAGCGGTAGGTGTTGACGATGTGGCGGTTCAGAGAGGCAGAGTTGAACTGGGTGAGGACGTAGATTTTTTCGATGTCGGAGTTGATGCAGTTGCTGACCGGGATGTCGATGAGGCGGTATTTGCCGGCCAGGGGCACAGCAGGTTTAGCGCGGCGCTTGGTCAGGGGATAAAGTCGGGTGCCACGCCCACCTCCCAAGATGATCGCCAGTACATCGCGCATGGTTGTCCTCCACCAGGCTACACCCAATAGCATAGACTGCTGCGGGGCCACCTCAACGACTGTCCTGTCGGATCTGGCCGGGCTGCTCGGAAAGGGGAACAAGTTGGCAAAACGGGGGGAGCTGATGGCGCGTATCCTGGCCTTTACCAACAACAAAGGGGGCACCGGCAAGTCCACCCTCTGCGTCCACGCGGCTCAGTTGACGGCCCAACGGGGATACCGAGTTCTGCTCATCGATCTCACGTCCCAGGCCACCGCCAGCAGTCTCTACTTGGAAGAGGCCGGATCCTTGCCGGCACCGGAAACGGCTTGGGCCAGCTTACACCCGCAGCACCAACGTCCTCTGGAAGAGGTGATCTACTGCACGGACAAGGGAGTGGATGTGGCGCCCTCCCACAGCACCATGGCGGAAGTGGCGGCCCAACTGGCTGCTGCTGGAGAGATGGGGCAGAATCTGTTGCAGCGCCAACTGGATCCCTTGCTGCAGGACTACGACTTCATCTTTCTCGATACGCCGGGAGAACTGAATGCTCTCACCGCCAATGCCCTGCGGGTGGCCCAGCGGGTACTGATCCCGACACGGCTCAACCGCGCCGATTTCTCCTGCACGGAAGTAACCTTGCGCTACATTGAGGCCCTGAAAGGCCAGCTCAGCCACGCCCGCGCCATTTTGACAATGCTGGATGACCGCTATCTGCCGGGGGGCATTTGGTCGGGATCCCATACCGGGCAATTGTATGTGCAAGCGCAACAGATTTTTGCGGATGTGCTTTCACCCGTTACTATTCCAGATAGCAGCGATTTGCGCATTGCTTTTGACTACGGCTTGACGGTGATGGACTATCGGCCTGGATCGGCGGTGTGTCAGCGGCTGCTGCAGTTTGTTGAACGCGAGGTGCTCTTGTGACTGGATCTGACCGCAGCCTCTTTCCTTCGTCGGGGGAAACTTCCCGCCGCTCCGGCGGAATTCGGCGCAAGGCCAGTGCTAAAACCAGTTCAGAGCCCACCTCCGCAGAGTCTACTCCCACAGGCGAGGAGCCGACAACGATGTCTTCTCAGTCTCCCCCAGAACCAACCCCAGAATTGCCGGAAATTGCAGCCCTCAAAAGCCAACTGGCCGAAGCTCAACAACTCTTGCAAGACTACCAAAACAAAGTCTCTACCCTGCAAGCTCAATTGCAGCAGGTTACTGCCCATCGGGACGAATTGCAAAAGGCGCTGGCGCAGTTGCAAGCGGTTGCGGACGAGCGGGCCAAAACCATCCAGGAGTTACGGAAACCCAAAGAGCAAGCCCCCATCATTCAGCCCAAACCCCAATCCTCACCTCTGCACGCGCAAAAGAAGATCATGAATCGGCCCATCTTCGACAACGTATCGGCCACCGATGAAAGCATGCCCCCCTATTTGTTGGATTGACTGGGATGGAGGGGATCCCTGAGGGCGTGATTTGGATGGGGTCTCCACCTGTTCTGCTCCCTCCTGTTTTCAGCCCGACCTGTGCTTTTTTCCCTGCTTCCTGGAGATCCGGGATCCGATAGTTGGATATTGGATTGGATAACCTTTGTTCTCAGTGCCCTTCTCATGAGCCAATCTCCATCGACTCTCCCTGCTGGTGATGCCATTCCGCCCCACGGGGGCACCCTGATCAACCGCATTGCCCCGCCTGAGCAGGCGCAGGAGCTGCGTTCCAAAGCCGAACATTGCCCCATTCTTTATCTCGACGAGCGGGCCCAATCGGATCTGGAGATGATCGCCATTGGGGGCTTCAGCCCGCTAACGGGGTTTATGGGGCGGGAAGATTACCAGGCCGTTCTGGAAACAATGCACCTGGCCAATGGCTTGGCTTGGTCGCTGCCGGTCACCCTGCCGGTCTCCTCAGAAGTGGCAGCGGGTCTGAAAGAGGGGCAAATGATTGCCTTGGCCAGCTCCGCGGGCAAGATCCTGGGCTTACTGGAGCTGACCGAGAAGTTCACCTACGATAAAACATACGAAGCCCTGCAAGTTTATCGCACCACCGATGAGCAACATCCAGGGGTAAAGGTGCTCTACGAGCAGGGATCCGTCTATTTGGCCGGCCCCGTCACCCTCCTGCAGCGGGATCCCCACCCTCTTTTTCCGGCCTACCAGATCGATCCGGCCCAATCGCGGCAACTGTTTCGGGAAAGAGGCTGGAGAACCATTGTAGGCTTCCAAACCCGCAACCCCATCCACCGCGCCCATGAATACATCCAAAAATGTGCCTTGGAGATTGTGGACGGGCTATTTTTGCACCCGCTGGTGGGGGCTACCAAAAGCGACGACATTCCCGCCGATGTGCGTATGCGCTGCTACGAGGTGTTGATCGAAAAGTACTACCCCAAGGAGCGGGTGATCTTGGCCATCAACCCTGCGTCGATGCGCTACGCCGGCCCCCGCGAGGCTATTTTCCATGCTCTCATTCGCAAAAACTATGGCTGTACCCATTTCATTGTGGGGCGGGATCACGCCGGGGTGGGGAACTACTACGGTACCTACGATGCCCAACACATTTTCGATGAGTTCCAGCCGGGGGAGCTGGGCATCATTCCCTTGAAGTTTGAACATGCTTTCTATTGCACCGTCACCGGCACCATGGCCACGGCCAAGACCAGCCCCAGCCAGCCTCACCAGCGCATTCACCTCTCAGGTACCAAGGTGCGGGAAATGCTGCGCCGCGGTGAAGTGCCCCCGCCGGAGTTTTCTCGACCAGAAGTGGCCCGGCTGCTGGCCGAAGCCATGCGAGAGCGGGGTTAACCCTGGGAATCTCCCTAAGTGGCAGTCAAAAAGGGCCTGGGACAGACCAGACCCTCTGTATTGAAAGTTGAAGTTAACAAGATTCAAGCCGAATATCAGGCCGGCTCCGCCAGATTGATCGTCGGGTTGCGGTCGAAGAAGCCCCAAGGTATCAGCTTAAAGCCCGTTCTGTGTACAGGCATCACCGGCCAATCCTCTGGGCGCGGCACATGGGAAACGCCCAAGGAATACCAAACCACCAGATCCTCCCCTTCTAGAGGTTGGTCGTCGCTCACCCACTTCGGCAATCCTTCTCCAGGCCCGCTTTGGTTGGGATAAGGGCCAGCAGCATACAGTTCGCCGGGCTGGTAGTGGGTAGCCCAGAAGTGGTGGGTGGCAAATCCGGCCCGCTCCCGCACGTTGGATCCCTCGACCGGCAGGAACATGGCATTGGGGCCGGGCATGAGGGCGTAGCCGGTAGGAGCGCCGAGGGCGTTGGTCTTGCTGCTGGAGACGATGACCCACTTACGGCTGCTGGCCATGTTCAAGTCCCGTACGGCCTCTTTTTCGCTGAGCAAATGCTTCTCCTCCATGATGAAGGCGTTGCCTGCCGGGTTGTCGGGGCTTTGGGGCAGGGGCTTGAGGTTCATCTCCATAACGGCATTGTCGGTGCCATCCACATCCATATCCAGCCGGAAGCTGAAGTAGTGCTGGTGGTTGGTACCGCCCACATTGGGTGCCATCAGGGGGGCAAAGGGATCCGCGTCAGCAGTCGTCACAGCATCTGTACCCTTGGCCAAGACGATTCCGGTCAGATCTGCCTGCACTTCAAAGGTGCCATCCTGGTGAAACACCCAGCTAATGCCGTAGTCGTAATTGCCGATGGCGGCGGTCATGGTCATGACCAACTCACGGCTGCGGCGCACATCGTTGCGCTTTGTGTTGTACTCGTAGTGCTTCCAGAGCATGCCGTTATCCCGCTCGTAGAGGCCAATCACCCCCGGCATCACGTAGGGCTCCCCATCGTTGTCGGCAAAGACGGCATCCAGCAACAGGCCGTTCTCCGGTACCTCCTTGCCCAGCTCCATGGTGTTGGCGAGCAAGCCAAAGTTGTATTCCCCCACATCAAAGGCGTTGCGGAAATACCAGGTTTCATCGGGATCCCCGTAGGGCACCACCATCTCCGAGAGGCTCACCCGGTAGAACACAGGCCGTTCTTCTTCTCCCTCTTGGTAGCGAGCAGTGTAGAGCACCAATCCCTCGCGCGGGTGCATCAGGTAGCGGAACTTCCAGCCTTGCCAGGTGATCTCGTTACCCTTGATGTCGTAGCTGGCGCCCTCGGGGTGGGTAATTTTTAGAGGTTTGGGGGCGGGGCGAACGCTGCCCAGAGAAGCGAGGTCGTAGTCAAAGCTCTCTTTGGAGAAGGCCACAAGGGTGTCATCGTCGATCAGCTTTGAGACTTTTCCCGTGTTCAGGTTCACAGTGGCCAAAACCCCTTCAATGGGGGCACCGTAGTAGTTCCAGTTGTCGCCTTTGTAGTAGGAAATGCCGCGACAGAAGCGATTTCCGGACGCTTTTTCCTCTTCGCTCAAGTTGCCCGGCGCCCAACAATCCACAGCCACGCGGTCGAAATCGGTGATCCCCCGCTTGCGCATTGCCTCTTGCCAGCCGGGATCCGCCTTCACCACTTCTGCGGCCAACCCAAACTCGCTGCTCACCATCGCCGGTTGCACACCGGTCACTTCCGTCCAGCTAACCAGCTTGTTTTCCATCAGGTCGACAATGGCTTCGTGGGTGCGGTTGGCCTTCGGTTCGTAAACGATGGCAAAAGCTTCTCGGCGAAAGGGATCCCCTGGCTGAAAGCTGAGCACCTCGGCTTTGTCGGGCTCCCGCAGATCGATCAGCACAAAGGTGGCATCCTCGGCCAAGTTCTCGGCCTTGCGGATAACGCTGGCCGTCATTTTAATTTCCTCGGCAGTCAGGGGATCCAGCGGGTGAGAGGCCTTGGGGGATCCCGGCGAACTGGCGATGGTCAGAGCTACAATACCGACGCCAAATACAACTGTGATAACCAATATCTTTAGCCAACGTGGCCACTGCCGCCCAATGTTCAACATGGATAAACCCCCTTTTGGGTATGCGGATGGGGTGAGGATTGCCGGCCAAGCCCACCCCTCTAAAGTGGCCTCATTCAAGCATATGGACGGGGTTACAAGTGCATCCAACGCTACCAAGTCCGCTGCCGGCCTCTGCCTTATCCCATAAAAAACCCCACGCCAAAGGCATGGGGAGAATGCATGACGGGAATCCGGCTCTCCTACACCCTGAGGTCAAAAAGCCCTGAATAGGTGGCAACAGCCCTCATCCCGCTTCAAACCGGAGTTGTTCGGGATCCACATAATAGCAGCGGGCATTGTCAGCACAGATCAGCGCCCAGCCATTTTGGTCAGCCTCGACCAAAGTATACTCAGACTGGGGGATGAAGTGGCCTTGGTGGTTTCGGGTATCGCTCTTAACCCAAACGGTCTGACGGTTCATCTTAAAGTTCCTCCCATCTGCAGTCAAAGGCGTCAAAAAAGTGAGGTTGGAAAACGGGACTCGATTCAGTGGCTATGGAAGCGGCGGCAGTGCAACACCACTGCAATATAATGAAGTGCAGCCACCGCCGAGCTAAGCATCTCGCGCCAGCCCGGAGTTCAATCTCATCAATCAACTGAGGCCGGGGAAGAGAAGCGACGAGAGCTAACCCCTATCGATAAATGGATCCCATATTGCTATTGGGTACAAGAAGTTTAGCACCAACTCCATGAGAACATCGCTAAGAGTTGTAGATTAAAATAAAAAGCTCTAGATTTTCCTAAAGTCTTGTTGCAAAACCAGGAATAGGGTCACTTAATCTTCTTCAAAGAGCCAGTTGTAAATCTTGCTCAAGTGGGGCCAAGCAGGACGGCGGTTCCCTCCCTCTTGCAGGTTGGATTTGACACCCTCAATCTGCTCGGGATCCCGTGCCAAGATTTGCTTAATGGCCTCCACCTGCTGGCGTACCCCGGTTTTTTTCAGCTCCAGCATGGCTAGGGTCAGATTCACACGGGGCTGGGCATCCACCGGATCCAACTTCACAGCAGTCTGGGCGGCCTTCAGAGCTTTTTCCGCCTGCCCCTCCAGAAGGTAGAGCCAGGACAAGCACGTCCAAGCCGCCGCCGCCTTTGGGGATCCCTTACAGATCGACTCAAAAGAGGGAATTAACGTCTTGGCCGCTTCCCCGGATTCATAGCGCCGAATCCCTTCCTGAAATAATTCTTCAATTTTTTGGCTCATCTCCCTCAATCCAGCACATTAGCTTATTGACAAAATCGACGATCTATGCATGTAAAGTCGCTCTCGCCTGCTCGCTCATCTGTTGTAGCGCACTGCCGCTGGGGAGAGGGATCCCTTCTCCTTCAGCCAGCCAGAGCCAATACTCGATATTGCCGGCAGGGCCAGTGATGGGCGACCACGTGTAGCCTTGCACCTGCCAGCCCTGGGCCACGGCCGAGCGCATCACCGTCTCCAGCACGCGGGCATGGACAACCGGATCCCGTACCACCCCCTTTTTACCCACCTGGTCTCGGCCCGCCTCAAACTGGGGCTTCACCAGCAACAGCGCCTCCCGTGGGAAACGCAACAGGTTCCACAGCGGAGCTAGCACCTTAGTCAGGGAAATAAAAGACAGGTCTACCACCGCCAAATCCGGCCAGCTCTGGGGAGGTGCCTCGCTTCCGTACAGATCCTCCGGCTGCAGATGGCGCAAGTTGGCCCGCTCCTTTAGGATCACCCGCGCATCCGTTCGCAAAGACCAGGCCAGTTGCCCATAGCCCACATCCACTCCGTAGACCCGCTGGGCTCCCCGTTTCAACAAGCAGTCTGTAAAACCTCCTGTGGAAATGCCCGCATCCAAACAAATACGACCCTGCACCTGAACAGGAAAAGTTTGCAGCGCCCCCTGTAGCTTTTCTCCCCCCCGTGAGACAAAAGCAGGCCCAGACTGGACTTGCACCGCTGGATCCCCGCTCACCCAGGTTCCAGGCTTTTCCGCCCGCACCCCATTTAGAAAGACTTCTCCTGCCAAAATGGAGCGTTGCGCTTGCTGGCGTGAGGAAAAATATCCGCGCTCCACCAACCAGCTATCCAGACGCACCCGCTTGGCCATCTCGCCGGTGCCTCACCTTGCATAGATCTTCCCGCCCATTAGAATAGGCGAGCGGGATCCCAACTGACCAGAATTGAGGGATCGCCAACAGCAGATTAGCCGAACCGTCCGCTCACGTACTCTTCCGTTTCCCGATGGGCGGGAGAGTTAAAGATTTTCTCAGTGCGGTTAAACTCCACCAGCCGTCCGTAGCGAAACCCCTCTTCGTCGACTTCAGTGTTGAAGAAGGCGGTAAAGTCGGAGACCCGCGCTGCCTGCTGCATGTTGTGGGTAACGATAATGATCGTGTAGCGACGGCCCAGTTCCTTGAGCAACTCCTCAATGCGCAACGTGGAGATTGGATCCAACGAGGCACAGGGCTCGTCCATCAGGATCACCTCTGGTTGGATGGCCAAGGTGCGGGCAATGCAGAGGCGCTGCTGCTGTCCCCCCGAAAGGGAGAGGCCGCTCGTCTTCAACTTGTCTTTCACCTCGTCCCAGAGGACGGCCTGACGCAATGCGCGCTCTACCAGCTCATCCAAGTCTCCTTGGTAGCCGTTGACCCGTGGCCCAAAGGCAATGTTGTCGTAGATGGACTTCGGGAAGGGGTTGGGCTTTTGGAACACCAGGCCAACTCGCCGCCGCACTTCAGCAGGATCTACATCGGGATCGTAGATGTTTTTCCCGTGAAAAATTACGGATCCGTCTACTCTCGCCCCCGGGATCAGATCGTTCATGCGGTTAAAGCAGCGCAGCAAAGTACTCTTGCCGCAGCCGGAAGGGCCAATAAAAGCAGTGATGTGATTCTTGGGAATCTTCAGAGAAACCTGCTTCACCGCCAAATGAGAGCCGTAGTAAACACTGACTGCTTGCGTTTCCAGCTCAACAGTTAACTTGGCAGACTTCTTAGAGGAATCAGGAGTGCCGGGAAATGGAGGGCGCATGGGAATACCAGAGGTAGACGTTGCTTCAGAACCCAAACTCAAAATCGAAGAATAGTGAGGCAAAAATCTCAGAAGAACCAGATCAGATAGTAATGGTTTCCTGACGACGACTCAGCAGCAGCCGGAAACTGATCGTGGTGATCAAAACCAGAATCACCAAAGCCAAGGCTCCTCCCCAAGCAATTTTCTGCTGGTTCTCGAAGGGAACAATGGCAAAGTTGTAGATCAGCACCGCCAACGAGGCTACTGGCTTCAGCAGACCATCAGGCCATAGAAAGCTGAACAGAGCAGTAAAAATTAGAGGTGCAGTCTCCCCAGCTGCTCGGGCAATGGCCAAGGTCACTCCCGTCAGAACGACCGGCAAAGCAGCTGGCAAAACGACCCGAAACACAGTCTGCACCCGCGAAGCTCCCAAGGCGTAGGCGGCAGCCCGAGTGTCCGCCGGCACCAAGCGCAGAGCCTCCTCGCAGGAGAGGATGATGATCGGCAAAGTCAATACCGATAGAGCTACTCCGCCAGAAAGGGCAGAAAAGGTCTTGGTGGAAAGCACCAGCACCCCATAGGCGAACACGCCAGCGATGATGGAAGGAACCCCCGTCAGCACTTTGATAATGAAACGCAGAGATGATGCTGTAGAACTGTTCTGGCCGAACTCCGAGAGATAGATCGCAGCAAATAGACCAATAGGGAAAGTGATTGTAATGGCAATCGATACCACAATGATCGTTCCCAGCACAGCGTTGCCAAAGCCGCCTACCTGATCGCCAGGAGGAGGAGGAAGCTGGGTTAAGGTCTGCCAATTGAAGCGCTCAATGCCATTGACGAAAACATAGTAAAGGATGGAAGCGAGCACAACAATCGCAAAAATGCTGGAAGCAAAGATCAGGCCTGTCATCACCCAGTCCAGCACGACGCGCTTGGATCTGACTTTGCGTTTGAACAAATTGGCCTGTGCTGCCACTTGTGTCGCCATGTTCCTCTACTCCCGAGAAGCCGTCAAAGCAAACTTGACCTGACGAACCAATAGCTCAGCGATGATGTTGACCACCAGCGTAATGACCAGCAAGATCAAAGCCGCATACATCAGAGCCGAGATCTGCTCGTCGGCTGCTTCTGCAAACTCGCTGGCCAGCAATGCAGGGATGTTGCTGGCAGGGGCCAAAAGCGAGACTCTAATCCCCCGCGCATTGCCAATCAGCATTGCCACCGCCATGGTCTCGCCCAGGGCGCGTCCCAAACCCAGCACCACAGCCCCCAACATACCCCCAATCGCAGCCGGTAGTACCACTCCAAAAATGGCTTCCCATCGCGTAGCCCCCATCGCATAGGCAGCCGCGCGCAGCTCAGGAGGAACAGCCACCAAAACCTCTCTGGCGATGGCCGTGATGATGGGGATGATCATGATCCCCAAGACAACCCCTGCCGTCAGCATCCCCGGCCCAATCGGTGGTGTGCTGAAAATGGGAAGCCAATTGAAGTTCTCGTACAGGAACATCTGAACGGGGCGGAAGAAGGGGATGAAGACAAACAATCCCCAAATGCCGAACACCACACTGGGAATAGCCGCCAACAGCTCAACCACAATGATCAGAGCCAGACGCAAGGACTTCGGAAGAAAATCCTCGCTCAGAAAAATAGAGATGCCAAAGCTAAAAGGAACCCCCACAATCAGAGCGATGAGAGAAGTCACTAGCGTGCCGTAGATCTGTGGCCAGGCCCCATAGATATCCTCGACCGGATCCCAGGTGGTGTTCCAGAAAAAGCTTAGTCCAAACCTGTCTATAGCAGGTAAAGACTGAATGCCGATCTCCAGAGCAATCCAGAGCAGCAGGAAGGCCGAGAAAAACACGGCAATCCGCGTAGCCCAGATAAAAACCTGGTCGCGCCGGCGCTGGAAAACCGGCCGAGGCCGAAACATAGAACTGCTGTCAGAAAAAAAGGTATTCATCCGCCTGAAGCCAGAAGTGGTTGGTAAGAGTTTTTACGGGGTAATGCCTTCCAGCGCAGCCAGAGCTTTTTGCCGCGTTTCTTCCGGCAGAGGGACATATCCCAACTGCTCAGCGAAAGCCTGCCCCTCAGTGAGGCCGTAGCGGAGAAACTCTCTAACGGCCTTGGAAGTCTCGGCTTTGGGGTAAACCTTGTAGGCAAGGATCCAGGTGTAGCCCGCAATAGGGTAAGAGTCTTCCCCACTAGGATCCGGATCGACCCCCAGCAAACGCTCGTCGAGCTGAATTCTGGCCAGCGCCGCTTTCTCCGTCTCGACGTTGGGAGTTACAAACTTGCCTGCCCGGTTTTCCAGACGGGCAATGTTCAGGTTGTTGAGCTTGGCAAAGCCGAATTCCACGTAGCCAATCGAGCCAGGAATTTGCTTGATCTGCTCGGAAACCCCTTCGTTCCCACGCGCCCCTACGCCGGTTGGCCAGTTTACCGAAGAGCCGCGACCCACCTTTTGCTTCCACTCTGGGCTAATAGCGTTGAGGTGAGTGGTGAAGATATCGGTGGTACCACTTCCATCAGAGCGATGCACGACGGTAATCGGCAAATCCGGGAAAGTCACCCCTGGGTTAAGGCCAGCCAGCAGGGGATCGTTCCAGTTCTTGATCTTGCCCAGGAAGATATTCGCCAGTGCCAGGCGGGAAAGGCGGATTTCGGGGCCCACCCCAGGAATGTTGTACGCTGCAACTAACGCTCCGCCCACCATGGGTACAGAAACCATCCCTTTGGGAGGGTTAGCCTCATTCTCAATTTGGTTGATCTCTTCAGGACGGGGCACGCTGTCACTGGCACCGAAATCGACCGTGCGGGCTACAAACTGCCGACGACCCGCACCGCTTCCTACAGACTGATAGTTGACCTGGATGTTAGGGTTTTTCTTGCCAAACTCTTGGGCCCAAGTTTGATAGATGGGGGCCGGGAAGGTCGCCCCAGCGCCATTGATGGTGATGGTCTGCCGAGCAAACACCCGCTGCCAATTCGTCTGACTGGCCGCAAAGCCGGCAACAGTGGCAGATAGAAACTTCAGGAAAGAACGACGCTCCAAGGGGTGCAACGTCACCATACAGATCTCCTCTCCCAGATGAAGATAAAATCCTAGCCCAGATCTAAAAAAGGCTACTTCACTCGAGAACCTTACCCAACCCAATCAAAACTCGTCGGGCTGGGTATGCCACTACCGCCTGGAAGCTTGGAGGCAACCCTCAAGCTAACCCTGCGATCCTCAACAAGCCTTCAACCAATAGCAACATCCCAGGGATCCCTTTGAGCACGCAGGGTTCCCTCGGGAACGCTCCATTGAAGACTTCGCCAGTCCGCGCAGCTACTATAACGTAAAGGCCAGTTGTTTTTGGTTAAAACGAGGCTAAGCCCAGGTTATCTCTAGGGATATCCGCCAAATGTTGCAAACCCCTCAAGGGATCCCCTTTGGTGTCAGCCACTCTATACCCTCTGCTAAGTATTTCCTGAAACAAATAACCTTCCGCATTTTTGGTTTAGAAACAAGGTGGCTTCTTGTCTTCCTACCGGGGTTGCGAGCGGCAAGAGAGCTTCATCGGCAATGAGCTCCGAGAAGGGATCCCTCATGCCAAAGGGCTGAGGCGTAGGGGGCAGCTTGCTTTGGAGTTTATAGTCGTTTCAGGCTAGGGTGAGACGCCTGGGCTACTGAGAAAAGCCTTCTTCCCCCGTACATTATTGCTCCGTAACGCTGACGCGACGGCGCGACCAACGTTCTAGGTGGGGGTGCAGTGTCCTGGTTTGAATCGAAATGACCATAAGCTGACAATGGCTCTACTGAGCCTCTAGAATGGAGGGCTGTCGAGAAAAGAAGTGTCTTCCCAATGTCGAAACGTAACATGCAGGTTGTGCTGCGCCAGGCGATCCCAGGGCTGGGCAAGCCCGGAGAGATTGTCAACGTCAAGCCCGGCTATGCTCGCAACTACCTCTTCCCGCGGCAGATGGCGGTGCGGGTTACCCCTGGCATACTGAAGGAGCAGCAAATGCGCTTGGAGCAAGAAGCGGCTCGCAAGTTGGCGGAAAAGCAACAGGCGGAAAACTACAAGACTGCTCTGGAGACCATCGGTCGCTTTGTCATCCGTAAGAAAGTGGGAGAACACGACCTCCTATTTGGGCAGGTGACCACCAGCGATATTGCTGAGGTGGTGCTGGCTACCAGCGGTCTAGATATCGACCGCCGCAACATTCTCCTCAACGAGGAAATCAAAAAAACCGGGGTTTATCCCGTGCAGGTAAAGTTACACCCCGAAGTTACCGCTACGCTGCGCATTCAGGTTACTCCCGAATGAGGACTCACCTTCGAGGATCCCTGAGTTCCCGTGAGGGATCCCGGGGTGAGTAGGGTTTTTGCCTTAGGCAACAAGCGGGTATGCTCAGCCTAGAGCTTGACCCGCCTGACGATTGGAGCTGACTGGCTGAGAGGCCGGTTGCCCTAGGGCTGGGTTGATTTTCCTACTCCTGGCTTGTGGTGATCAGCGATTACGACTTAACGGGTGGGGATCGGCTTCCTCCTCAAAACATTGAAGCCGAGGAGGAAATCCTGGGGGGCATTCTCCTCGATCCGGATGCGTTGGTGCGGGTCGCGGAGTTTCTGCGTCCAGAGATGTTCTATATCTCTGCCCACCAAGAGATTTACCGGGCTGCTCTCCAACTGCACAGCCAAGGGCAGCCCACTGACCTGATGACTGTGTCTGCCTGGTTGGCGGATCATCATCTTCTGGAGCGGGTGGGAGGAACAGGGGCGATTCGTCGCCTGCTAGAGCAAACCGTCAGCAGCGTCAACATCGACCAGTATGCTCGCCTGGTGATGGATAAATACATGCGCCGCCAGTTGATCCAGGTGAGCAACACCCTGGCTCGTTTGGCCTACGATACCAGTCAGCCCCTGTCTCAGGTGATGGATCAAGCCGAGCAGCAGGTGTTTGGCCTCACCCAAGAGCGAGTGCAGCGTAGCCTCATCCCGGCTTCTGAGGTTTTGGTCAATATCTTCTCGGACTTGGAAGAGAAGTTCCAAAGCGGGGCACAGCTTCCGGGGATCCCGACCAAATTCATCGACCTGGATAACCTGACTCAGGGCTTGCAGCGATCCGACTTGTTGATCCTGGCCGGTCGTCCCTCGATGGGGAAAACCAGTCTTGCCCTCAACATTGCCCAAAATGTGGCTGCCTATGCCAAGCAGCCGGTCGCTATCTTTAGCCTGGAAATGTCGAGGGAGCAACTGGTGCAGCGGCTTTTGGCCAGCGAAGCCCGCATCGACAGCAGCCGTCTGCGTTCTGGGCGCATCAGCGAACACGAGTGGCAGCGCCTGGGACAAGCCATTGGTTTTTTATCGCAATTGCCCCTGTTCATCGACGATACCCCCGACTGTACCGTTACAGAAATTCGCTCCAAAGCGCGGCGTTTGCAGGCGGAACAGGGGGGAACGTTGGGGATGGTGTTGATCGACTACCTACAACTGATGCAGGGATCCGCTGCTGACAACCGGGTGCAGGAGCTGTCGCGCATTACCCGTGGCCTCAAGGCCATGGCCAAGGAGCTGATGGTGCCGGTGCTGGTGCTGTCTCAGCTCAGTCGGGCTGTCGAGTCGCGCTCCGATAAGCGCCCGCAACTGGCAGACCTGCGGGAATCGGGCTGTCTGGCCGGGGATACGCAGGTGATGGATGTGGATCGCGGCAAGATCTGGCGGCTGGATCAACTGGCGGCCCTGCCGGCTGCGGCGGAACTGCCCCGCCTGCTCAGCTTGAACGGGCGCGGGCGCTTGGTGCCCCAACAGCCTGTGAAGGTGTTTTGCAGTGGTCGGCAGCCCACCTGTGTTCTGAAGACCCGCCTCAACTTTTCCATTCGCGCCACCGGCAACCATCCCTTCTTGACCCCAGACGGCTGGAAAACCCTCGACGAGCTGCAATTGGAGGAAGAGGTGGCAGTGGTGGTGCAGGAGGGGCTGATCTGGGATCCGGTGGTGCTCATCAGCGAGCCGGGGGAGCCTCAGCCGGTTTACGACATCGAGATGCCCCGCCACCACAACTTTGTGGCCAACGGGCTGCTGGTACACAACAGCATCGAGCAGGATGCCGATCTGGTGATGATGATCTACCGCCCCGAGTATTACGATCCCAACACCAGCGATCGCGGCATTGCCGAGGTCATCATTGCCAAACATCGCAACGGCCCCACCGGCACTGTGCGCCTGCTGTTCGAAAGCCAGTACACCCAGTTTCGCAACCTGGCAGATCCCAACCGCTGAGCAATCGATGCCGAAGAGGGATCCGGAGCTGCTGCCTTGGGAACAACCCCGCAAGGTGTTAGCTTAGGATCGCTGCGGGCCAAAGCGTTGCTCTTGAGCCGGCTACCCTCTCTCCTAATGCTCAAAACGATATGTTTAAAAACGTGTTAATTGCCACCGACCGCCGAGATGGCCTGCAGCGTTTTGGCAAGTGTCTAGAAGATCTGCACAGCAATGGCATCGAGCGCGTCACCTTCGTCCGCAGCGTAGATTGGCAAGAGGACGACATCGGCATTCCCGACGACATTACCCCCGAAATCCAGGCAGAGCAGGCCCAGTTGCAGAAGCTGCTGAACCCGATCCCGGCGGGGTTGGAAGTCAAGGCTCTGGTGCAGGTGGGCAAGCCGGCAGAGGCGATCTTAAAAGGGATCCAAGCCTACGGCTGCGATCTGTTAATCACAGGCATGGGCACCCACAATCTGCTCGCCGAAAAATTGTTCGGCAGCACCACCATGGCGCTGTTGCCGAAGCTGAAAATCCCCCTACTGGTGATGCGCCCCCAGCTGCTGGCTACCTTTACCCTGGAAGAATTGCGCTTGCGCAGCCGCCACCTGTTTCGCTGCCTCTTGGTGCCCTTTGACTTTGAGCAGCCGCGTCAGCAGTTGCTGAACCATCTCGGCCACCTGCTGCCCGGTACTTCCCAGTGCCAGACGCTTACCCTGCTCTACGTGGTGGATCCCAGCGCCCGCCGCAACCAAGGAACTCCGGTGGAGGTGCTCCAACGCAAAGCCGAGGCTGACCTGGCCCAGGTGCTTGAACCCCTGAGCGAGCAGGTGAAGCCCGTACAGCTGCGCACCCTGGTGCGGGTGGGATCCCCTCTCAAAGAGATCCTGGCCACCGCCGCCGATGAAGACATGACGGCCATTGCCACTGCCTCCCCCCATGTGGGCAGCTTTTGGGAGTGGTCGGTTCGCAGCCTCACCGGCGAGATTTTGCGGCAAAGTTGGCATCCGGTGTTGTTTTTCCCGCGCGGGTCTTTGGCCCAATAAATCCAGGCAAGATCCAAGCCGAGTGTTGCAGATTGAACTCACCTTCCATGAACCCCCCTTCCACGACAGCGCTGCAGGATCTGTTTCGGGCGGTGGCCCAAGGGAAGCTCACCCCAGAGCAAGCCCTGCAGGCCTATCGCTTTCTGCCCTTCGAGCCGGTGGGAGATTTCGCCCATGTGGATCACCACCGTCCCTTGCGCACGGGCTTTCCCGAAGCCGTGTGGGGGCCGGGCAAGACCCCAGATCAGATTGCCCAGATCCTGGAGCAACTCCACCAGCGGGGATCCCTGGCCTTGGCCACCCGCATCGAAGCCCAGGTGTATGCCGAGATCCGCAGCCGCTTGCCCCAGGCCCAGTATTCCGAGTTGGCCCGCTTGTGTTGGATCCCGTCCCAGCAGGTGGTCAGCCATCCTGGACAGGTCAGCGTGATCTCCGCCGGCACTGCCGACTTACCGGTGGCAGAAGAAGCCGCCCTCACGCTGGAGCTTTCCGGATTTCAGGTGAAGCGCCTCTGGGATGTGGGGGTGGCCGGGATCCATCGGCTGCTGCACAACTGGGCGGCCCTGCAAGCGGACGTGCTGATCGTGGTGGCGGGCATGGAGGGGGCCTTGGCCAGTGTGGTGGCGGGTCTGGCGGATTGTCCGGTGATCGCTGTGCCCACCAGCATTGGCTACGGGGCCAGCTTTCAAGGCTTGGCTGCCCTGCTCACTATGCTCAACTCTTGCGCGGCGGGGGTGGGAGTGCTGAACATCGATAACGGTTTCGGGGCGGCGATTCTGGCAGGCCAGATCCTGCGTTGCGGACAACGGCTGGCAGCTCGATTGAGTTCATGCGGCCCCACTGGAGATCCAACAGGGAATCGACAGATTTCGGAAGGTTAAGAATTGTAAATAGATCCTGAGCCAAACAGGCTATACTCAGGCCATAGTTTAGGCTTGGGCTTTCTCTTTCCCATCCTTCGGGAGTTTGAGGGTGTTGCCTCTGGTCACCTAACTGGGTTCATGCCTTTTTCTGGGGTACCTTTATCCGAAGATGGGGAGGGTTCCTACGCTGGTTAACTGCTGTGTTGGACTGACTGGGGCGGACAAAACGCGCGAATATGCTAATTGATGCAACACTTGTCAAAAATGCAACAGATGCGATGGGAGCGACCTTGATCCTGGCGCAAGGGATGACTCAGTCCTTCACCTGGACAGATATTTTCTTGGTAGTGGCTTTGGTGTTTTTGGAGGCCGCCCTCTCTGCGGACAACGCCGTTGCCCTAGCAGCTCTGGTGAAGCATCTGCCCACCCCCCAGCAGCAGAATCGGGCCTTGCGCTGGGGCATCATCGGCGCTTACAGCTTTCGCATTGCCATTGTCTTCGCGGCAGTTTGGTTGGTGGAGTATCCGCCCGCCCAATTCTTGGGGGCCTGTTATCTGCTCTGGCTAGCCTGGCAGCACTTTCGGGGCGAGGAAGAAGGCCAAGAACAGGACATCACCCGCCACGCCAATTTTTGGCAGACCCTGGTGATGGTGGAACTGACGGATCTGGTTTTTTCTTTCGACAGCATCGCCGCTTCGGTGGGCGTCTCCCGCAAGGCTTGGGTAATCATCCTCGGCGGCATTCTCGGCATTACCCTGATGCGCTACATGGCTTCTCTGTTTTTGCGTTGGTTGGACGAGTTCTCTCACCTGGAAGACGCCGCTTTTGCCATCATCGCCTTGGTGGGGAGCACCATGTTGTTGGAGGTGTTTTTCCCCCAAATCGAGATCCCGGAGTGGGGGATGGTGGTGGCTGTGATCCCCCTATTTGTCTGGGGTTTCTCGCGGCGCGTGAAACTCAATTCGGAGCAGGATGAACAGCCGGAGCTGGCTGACGGAGAGAAGAGGGAAGAGAAAAGAGCAGGGGTTACAGACGAGATGGAGATCGTCCCCTCCGGTTGGGTGACTGCCCTTGAGGAAGACCTCGCCCCTGAGCCCCAGAGCAGAGAGAATGGAGAGGAGAGGTACGGCTTGGGCCTATCGCCAGGGATCCCTGATCTGCCTTGATGGGGCTGTGGGCTGCTTCATTGCCTTGGCCCCTGCCGACTCCTAAACTAGCAGTGAAGCCGACTCAAGGAGGGAAGCATCCTGAGCGCCCAGTTTTGCTTGAAATCATTGGTCAAGTGCTTCAGAAGCAGCATAGACAGCCCAAAGGAGCAGCAGGCCGCGGAAAATAGGCTCCAGCCTTTGGCGAGGGCGGAGGTTCTGAGCATGCCAGCAGTGCAGAGCACTGCCCCCTTGGTGGAGCTGCGCCAAGTTTCCAAGCGCTTCGGCTCGACGGTGGTGCTTGACCACGTGGATCTGAAGGTGTACCGGGGTGAGGCCCTGGGTCTGGTGGGGCCTTCGGGCACCGGGAAATCGACGCTGCTGCGCATCATTGCCGGCCTAACGGAGCCAGACGCTGGAGAAGTGCTCTGGTGCGGGATCCCGCTCTCGGAGATTCAAGCCCATCATGCAACTCCCCCTTTGCGAGTAGGGATGGTGTTTCAGCAGGCCGCCCTCTTCGACTCCCTGACGGTGGAAGAAAACGTGGGGTTTTTGCTCTACGAGCACTCGCAGTTGCCCCGCTCCCGTATTCAGGAATTGGTGGCCGCCAAGCTGGAGGCGGTGGGACTGGCGGGCAAAGAGCACAACCTGCCAGAAGAACTCTCGGGGGGGATGCGCAAACGGGCCAGCTTCGCCCGCGCCATTATGGAGGATCCTTCTCTGCCCCAGGATGAGCCCCAATTGCTGCTGTACGACGAGCCCACAGCGGGCTTGGATCCCATTGCCTCCACGGTAATTGAAGATCTCATCCGGGAGCTGCAGCAGGTGAAAAAAGCCTGTGAGAGCTACATTGTGGTGACCCACCAGCACAGCACCATTTACCGCGCCACCGACCGCATTGTCCTGTTGGCTCAGGGGCGGGTGCAGTGGGAGGGATCCGTGCAGCAGATCGAAACGTGCGATAACCCCTTTGTGCGGCAGTTTTTCAGCGGTAGCGTAGAAGGGCCGATTCAAGTGGCGGGGCAGGTGTGATGCGTTCGCGAGCAGTGCGAGAAGGGGCAGTGGGCCTGTTGATCCTGGCGGGGGCGCTGGGCTTTGCCGGCCTGTTTTTGTGGATCTACAACCTGCGCTTTGGCAGGCGCGGCTTTCAATTTACCGTCACCTATACCAACGTGGTCGGCCTGACAGAGGGATCCAGCGTGCGGCTGCGGGGGGTAACCATAGGTCGAGTGGAGCGGATTGTGCCTCAACCCAGCCAAGTAGAAGTACAGGTGACCATTGATCAGCCCCTAGTCATCCCCCGCGATTCCCTGTTTCTTACCAAACAGACGGGGTTGGTGGGGGAAACGGTGATGGACATCCTGCCCCAGGGGAGGGGTCAGGCGGCAACGGGATCCCCTCTGGCAGCGGATTGCGACAGCAGTCAAATCATCTGCGATGGGGATGTGGTGGAGGGCAAACCTGGAGTGGATTTTGGCCAGTTATTGATCCGGCTGGATCAGTTGCTCACACGGATCAACGACGATGAGCTCTTCGACACCCTTAACACCACTCTGGAGGGGCTCACCCGCGTTGCCAATAGCGTGGCCGATCTCTCAAAAACCGTGGAAGAGCGAGTAGCTGCCCTGCGCACCGAAGATCTGGACTTGTCGCAATTCACGACCGCTGCCACGGCCATCCAAGACGCGGCTGGGGCTGTGAGGGAAACTGCCCGCAGTTTTCAAGCGGCTGCCGATCAATTCACCGCCCTGGTGGATCAAAACCGCACTTCCCTTAACGCCGCCCTGGAGAACATTCAGCAGGTGAGCGCCGATCTCCAGGCCATGTCGAGCGCGGTGCGCCCGCTGGTTACCGATCCGCAACTCCAGGCCGATGTGCGCCAGATCCTGGCCGAGGTGCGAGCGGCTGCGGAGAACGTGGCCCAAGCCACCGAAGATCTGCGGCAGATTGCCGCCAACCTCAACGATCCGGGCACCCTGGCCACGCTGCGCCAAACCCTCGATTCCGCCCGCATCACCTTTCAAAACATGCAAAAGATCACCGCCGACATCGACGAGCTGACCGGGGATCCCCAGTTTCGCCGCGGCATTCGAGAGTTGGTATTGGGGCTGAGCAACTTGGTCTCCAGCGTGCCCGGAGAAGATGGGATCCAGCCCGCGGTGGCCGAAGGGTATCACTTTCGTTTTGCGCCCGTCTCTTTTGCCCAGGGAGTTGCCCCTGGATCCCAAGGATGGCAGCCGCAGACTTCCCCATAAATTGGCAACCCGCTGAGGTGAACAACGTCGGCCAAAGCCGTTGAAGGGATCCCCAACCTGGGGTAGGCTTTGCGGATAAGGTGTTGCCTGTATTGCTACGCAACGCTGATGCGACTGAGGTTGAGGTGTGAGGAATGTGTGGCATTGTCGGCTACGTGGGTTTTCAGTGGGCTGCCCCCATCCTGTTGGAGGGCCTGCGCACCTTGGAGTATCGGGGCTATGATTCTGCCGGCATCGCCACGGTGGATCCCGAAGAGGGATTGAGGATTGTTCGCGCCACCGGCAAGCTGCACAACCTGCTGGTGAAGCTCACCGCCAACATGCCCACCGCCAAGGTAGGGATCGGACATACCCGCTGGGCCACCCACGGCGGCGTGACCGAAGAAAATGCCCACCCCCAGTGCGACGAGCGCGGGCGCATTGTGGTGATCCAAAACGGCATTGTGGAAAACTACCTGGAGCTGAAGGAGCGCCTCTTGGAGCGGGGGATCCCATTCCGCTCCCAAACCGATACGGAAGTGATCGCCCAACTGCTCGGCCTCTATACAGAAGAGCTGGGCTCCTTTGAGGCGGCCTTTGGCCAGGTCATGGGGCAACTGCGGGGGGGAAACGCCGTGGTGGCTCTGGATCGGGAGGCGCCGGATCGGCTGATCGCAGCCCGTTTGGGCAATGCTGGAGCCGTGGTGGTGGGAGAGGGAGAAGGAGAAAACTTCGTCGCCTCCGATCTGCCTGCCATTGTCCGCCATACCCGCAAGGTGGTGTTCTTAGAAGATGGGGAAATGGCGGTTCTCACGGAGTCTCAAGTGCGCTACTTGCGCATTACCGGCGAGGAGCTGCGCAAATCCAGCATCACCGTGGCCTGGGATCCCGTCTCAGCCGCCAAGGGAGGCTACAAGCACTTCATGCAAAAGGAGATCTTTGAGCAGCCCCGCACCACCACCGATACGCTACGGGGGCGGGTGGATCTGGAACAGGGCCGGGTGACACTGGAGGGGCTAGCGCTTTCTGAGGGGCAACTGGCCCACATTGAGCACATCCACGCCGTAGCCTGTGGTACTGCCTGGCACGCCTGCTGGGTGCTCAAGTACTTCATCGAGAGCTTGGCCCGTACCCCCGTGGAGGTGGACTATGCCTCTGAGTTTCGCTACCGCCAGCCGGTGTTGCGCCCCAACCACCTGTTGCTGGCTCTAACCCAGTCGGGAGAAACCGTCGATACGCTGGCAGCCATGAGCGAGGCCCGCACCCAAGGGATCCCGACTCTGGCGATTGTCAACGCCATCGGATCCCAGGCCAGCCGTCTGGCGGATGCCGGGGTTCTCTACATCCATGCCGGTCCGGAGATTGCCGTGGCTTCCACCAAAGTGTTTACTGGCATGTTGGTGGCGGGGTATTTGCTGGCCCTGCAACTGGCCCAAGCCAAAGGGATCCTCAGCCCGGCCCAGATCCAAGCCCACCTGCAAGCCTTGATTGAGCTGCCGGGCAAGATCAGCCTGATGCTGAAGGACGCCGCCCTCTACGACCAACTGGCGGAGCAGTACCATCATGTTGCCAACATGCTCTACCTGGGCCGCTGGGTTAACGCCCCGATTGCCTTGGAAGGAGCCTTGAAGATGAAAGAGGTGAGCTATATCCACGCCGAAGGCTACCCGGCAGGCGAGATGAAGCATGGCCCTATTGCCCTCATCGACGAGCGGGTGCCGGTGGTGTGCATTGCCACCCGGGATCCCGTCTACGAAAAAATGCTCTCCAACATCGAACAGGTGCGGGCGCGGGGGGGACGGGTGATCGCCCTCATCAACCCCGAAGACACCCAGGTGCGGGAGAAAGCCGACCACATCATCGAGGTGCCCAGCACGACACCCCTGTTGTCGGCGGTTCTGAACGTGATCCCCCTGCAGTTGTTCGCCTACGCCATGGCTTTGCGCCGCGGAGCCGATGTGGATCAGCCGCGCAACTTGGCTAAGTCGGTAACAGTGGAGTAACGGCTGTCGCTCTTGCCACCGCCGGCCCCTGGTTTTTGCAAAATCGGGCAGATCACCTCTTTTTCATCAGCAGCCGCAGGGGGGATCTGCCAATCGGAGAGGAGACCTTGAATTTGGCTTTTCAGCGCTTGCAGATCGGCAATTCGCTGTTCAATCTCCTGCAGCTTGCCTTGCAGATGCTGGCGAATTTCTGGACAAGGCTGCTCCCCTCGGTCGTGGACATCCAGGATTTGGCGGATTTCTTCTAAGCTCAGGCCCAGGCTCTGGCAGCGGCGGATAAAGGCCAGACGAACCAAAACCGAAGGGTCGAACAGCCGATAGCTGGACTCCGCCCGTTCCACCGTTGGCTTCAGCAGGCCTATCGATTCGTAGTAGCGCACCGTGCGTACAGGCAAGCCGGCTGCTAGAGCCACCTGGCCGATCTTCAGGCTAGCAGACAAGTCCTGGACAGCAGCAGGATTCAACATGCCTTCAACTGGATCTTTTGTGGATTCCTCCAGCCTAACAAAGCCAATCTCGGAAGATGGAGAATGGCCATCTGGCTGCGCCTCACCTCCCCCTCTTCCCTGCAGCTTGGGCTATATCTGGAGATCCTGCATCGGGACAGAGTCAGCTTCAAGAGATCCCTCAGGTCTTACTGCCCATCTCGGCAGCTTGGATCAAGGCCCTGGCCCGCTGTTGATCCAACTTGGCCTGCAAGCGCTCTTGCTTGTCGCTGCTGGTATTCAAAACTTTGCTGGCTTCATCCAAGAGGGCCTGAGCCGCCGCCTTATCCACTGTTTCGCCCCGCTCGGCTCGGTTAACCAGGACGGTTACCTCGTTGTTTTCGACTTCTGCAAATCCGCCCATGACCGCAATGGCCGACCACTTTCCATCGGCTTTGACCCGCATAACGCCATTGCCGATAGCAGTTAAGAGGGGGGCGTGCCCGGTGAGAATGCCCAATTGGCCCGAAGTGGCAGGGAGGATCACTTCCTCGCTGGGGGCATCCCAAACCGTGCGGTCGGGGGTAATCACACGAACCATCAGCGTCACGACAGATCTCCTGAAAGCTTGAGCACTTTCGCGTCGACGGTGCGGAGCACCCTGGTTTCGATCCTAGCGGATTAGGATCCCTGCAGCTTTGCCTGGTTCCCCTTTTGTCTTTATTCTCTCGGGGCAGCCACACTTAACCTGGACATAACCTTGCCTTTACTTCAGACTGGGAGGCAAGCGCTAAGGTGTTGTCGGGAACACTTATCTCATGCCCCAACCTCAGCATTGACGGCCAGCCCATTGCTGTTGGTTTGCAAGGGGGAGCCCAACGACTGGTGCGCCCAGTTTTCTTAGCGGAGCCAGCCTATGCCTGAAGCGATGCCTAGCCATTTTGCTGCCGGCCTGTCCACACGGGAGCGCCAACTGCTGGAAGACCTCTACCGCAGCCGCAGTTTATCCCCCTACACTCCCGGCCAGGTTATCCCTTTGTTTCCTGATGAATGGGTGATCGTCTGTCGGGGGGTGGTGCAGTTGACCACCCTCTATCCCAACGGTGGTGAGGCGCTGTTGGGGTTTGCCGGCCCTTCCATGCCCCTGGGATCCCCGCTGACGATGTTGGATCCCTACCAAGCCACGGCTTTGACGGCAGTTGATGTGCTGCGGCTGCCGGCAGCAGAAGTGGAAGCCTCAGAGATCCTGAGTCAAGGGCTGCTCAAGCAGGTGGTGCGTCGGCTGCGCCAAACCGAAGCATTGCTCGCCTTGGCCGGACGGCGGCGGGTGGAGGATCGGCTGCGCCAGTTGCTCTCCCTTTTGGCTGGGGAGCTGGGATCCCCAGTTGCGACAGGGGTTCGCATTCAGGTGCGCCTTACCCACCAGGACTTGGCCAATGCCATCGGCACCACCCGGGTCACCATTACCCGTCTCCTGAACCGTTTTCGCCAGCAGGGCTGGATTGCGGTGGACAAAAACCGTCACCTTGTTATCAAACTCGCCCCCGCTCCGTGAAGCTAGTAGAAAGCCAGTAGAAGCTGAATAAGATCTGCTTCTAGGGCATGGCTAAAAGCTGGCAGTTTTTTGTTCGGAGTTGTAGTCGTTGCAGGTTAGAGTGAGATGCCTGGGCCATTGAGAAAAGACTTTGGCCGCGTGCATTATTGCTCCGCAACGCTGACGCGACCAATGTTTTGGGTGTGGGTGTAGTGCCCTAGTTTGAATCGAAATCAAGGTTTATCCCTAGTTCTTCGACTGGAATCTTCATCAGTGGCAGCCTCAAGCATGGCCTTGTAACTGTTGGATGAGCCAGCTAGCAGCAGCAGTGTTGGTTTGGGTGGCAAGTCGTTCCAGGGCTTGTTCAAGAAGAGCTATTTCTAAGCCTGTCAGCATTTCTAAGCCTGTCAGCACCTGTGACTGGGAGATTGCCCTATAACGCCCCCCCTCAGCTAGCCCAAAGGCAAAGACGCGGCGCCCTTTGACGTCTATCACCCAATACTCGGGAATACCCAAGCTGGCGTAAAGTTGCTTTTGCTCATCCAGGTCAATGCTGAGGGTAGTATCGGCAATTTCGCCCACCAAGTCAGGCGCTCGTTGGTAGCGCAGATCAATCCGCCGCGGTTCACCGGACTGGTACTTGGGGATGTTATCGCCTTTGTAGAGCACCAGATCGGGGGCACAAGCATGGGTCTCGGGGCGTTCGATCAGACAGCGACCATAAGACTGCAAGGGGACATCGGGGTGGAGAAAGGTCCATGCGAAAAAAATTGCCGTCATGAAATCGCTGACGGAGGCATGCTCTGGCCCTTCTTTGCCCATGTTGACCCACAACCAGCCCTGATAAAAGGAAAGTTTCTGCCAATCCACAGCGGGATGGTCGCGGATAGCCACGTAGTCCTGCCAGGTGGCGCTGTGGCGCTCGAGGATAGGGGGGGTTGAGGTTTTTAGGGAGATGACAGTCATATCAATCTTGGTTCTTAAGCCCGGCTTTGCAACTGTTGGAGGAGCCAGTTGGCAGCAGCGGTGTTGGTCTCCTCGGCCAGCCGCTCCAGGGCTTGCTCGAGAAGGTCTATCTTCAGACCTGAGAGCACCTGTGACTGGGCAATGGCCCGATACTGGCCCCCCTCAGCTAGCCCAAAGGCAAAGACGCGGCGCCCTTTGACGTCTATCACCCAATACTCGGGAATACCCAAGCTGGCGTAAAGTTGCTTTTGCTCAT
This sequence comes from Synechococcus sp. R50.1, assembly GCF_047462115.1. Taxonomy (NCBI): domain Bacteria; kingdom Bacillati; phylum Cyanobacteriota; class Cyanophyceae; order Synechococcales; family Synechococcaceae; genus Synechococcus; species Synechococcus sp. R50.1. The sequence continues at coordinate 72,384 of NZ_JANSIN010000008.1, forward strand.
CCAGATCAATGCTGAGGGTAGTATCGGCAATTTCGCCCACCAAGTCAGGCGCCCGTTGGTAGCGCAGATCAATCCGCCGCGGTTCACCGGGCTGGTACTTGGGGATGTTATCGCCTTTGTAGAGCACCAGATCGGGGGCGCAGGCATGGGTCTCGGGGCGTTCGATCAGACAGCGACCACAAGACTGCAAGGGGACATCGGGGTGGAGAAAGGCCCAAAAACCAAAGACGATGGTGATGAAATCGCTGACGGAGGCATGCTCTGGCCCTTCTTTGCCCATGTTGACCCACAACCAGCCCTGATAAAAGGAAAGTTTCTGCCAATCCACAGCGGGATGGTCGCGGATGGCCACGTAGTCTTGCCAGGTGGCGCTGTGGCGCTCAAGGATGGGTTGGGTGGCCGGTTTTAAGGAAAGGGTCATTGGTCGCACTGGCGAAGCGTAGCTCTATCACCCCTTAGCAAAAATGAGATGGGGGAGTTCATCTCTTCTCTTCAATCCTAATGGTTTCAATGGCCAGCCAGTTTTGGCGAAAGCCTTTCACAAAGCAGGCCGTAGGTCTATAGGGCAATGAACCACAGACCTTTGCCTGGATCCCTAGACCGGCAGCGGGGCTTTGCGCCAAGCCTTGGGCTGCTGGAACCTGTGCAGATCTCGGATCAGCCGCACCCAGCTATCGGACATGGACTCCACCAAAACTTTGCCTTTCTCCGGCGTGGCGGCAGTGGCATCGCCCAAAACTCCGCTCTGGGTGAGGTCGCGAGTTGCCCAAGCGAAAGGGATCCGCCCTTCCATGCTGAGCAAGCTGTTTTCCGGCAGATCGTGGGGATATTCGCAGACCAATCGGTCGGTTCGCACCGTATCGGGCAAAAGGTGCATCAGCATACTGGTCTCCCCATCGCCGGCGTGAATACCCAATTCCCGCTCTTTCTCGGTAAACAGCTCTCGCCCTTCGTGGGGAACCCGCCAGACGGACACCGGGAACAGCATGAAATCTTCATACTTCTGGTGAAGATCGCGGGCGACAATCTCCAGCACCTGTGGCTGGCCGCCGTGGGAATTGAGGAATACCAGCTTGCGAAACCCAGCTCGGTAGATGCTCTCTGCCACTTCCGTCAGCACCGCCATCAGGGTTTGGGCCGAGAGGGTAATGGTGCCGGGGAAATGCCAGTGCTCGTTGGCTTTGCCGTAGCATTGGGTGGGCAAAACATAGGCCGGGATCTCAGGCTCCAGCTTCTCCATGGCGCGCCCGATGACCGCCGTGCCGATGCAGGCATCCACCACCAGGGGCAGGTGGGGCCCGTGTTGCTCAATCGAGGCAACCGGCTGGATGATCACCACGTTCTCTTTATCGGGCATGGCCTGGATCTCTGTCCAGGTCAGGTAGGGGAAAAAGCGGTGGGGCGGGACAAAAGTGTGCATCATGGCGGGATCCGTCCAAGTCTGATCAGAAAGCTACCTAGCACCATGCCACAAGATCGGGTTCACGAAATGTCCGCAAAGACGGGATCCCCGGCCAACCCGCCTGCCAAAGAAAAGTAAGGAGGCCATCGATTAGGATCAGTACAGTCCATATCGTCTTCAGTTAACGATTGCATGACCCTGTTGCCTCGTTTGCCCGCCCGATGTGGCTCTGTGGAGAATATCCCTTCCAGAAGCCGCCCTTTGCCTGCCCCGGTGGAGGTGGGCAGCACTCCACCCTCACCCCGTCCCATCCTCGCCCTGCCAGGGCCGCAAGCCACCCTCTATGTGGAGCTGATTCAGGCTTCTCTCCACAATCTTGCGGCGGGATCCCCAGCATTGCTCTGGGTGCGACCTCTCTTGCTCAGGCAGGGATCCCAAGTCTTGAACCTGCGGGCCACCTCGGATTTGCTCTGGCCTGCTGCCGGCTTTGTCCCGGCCTATGCGGAGGAGGTGTTGCCCCTTTTGGAGCAGGCAAGGGATCCCGCTCCCCACGAGCCCTCTGCCCGACAGCAGTTGCAGGCCTTTCTGCGACAAGTTTGGCGAGGCTAGGCTTCCCCGGAATGGCCAAGGGAGGCGGCCAACCTCTGCAAAGCCGATTCCAACATCACCAGAGCCTCGTCGATTTCCGCCGGGGTGACGATCAAGGGGGGCACCAAGCGCACCACCTGGGATCCTGCCGGCACCAACAACAGCCCGCAGTCCATCGCCGCCTTGACCGCTTCAGCCGCCGGGATGCGCACCACCAAACCCTGAATCAGGCCCCAGCCCCGCACTTGCTCAACGAGCTGTGGAAACTGCTCCGCCAGGCGGGACAGCCCCTGACGCAGATACATCCCCGTCTGCTGGGCATTCCAAACCAAACTCTCTGACATCAGCGTGCGGCAAACCGCCAGACCCACCGCACAAGCCAAGGGGTTGCCCCCAAAGGTGCTGGCGTGATCCCCCGGCTGAAACACGGCGCAAAAGTCTTTCGCCAACAAGGCCCCGATGGGGATCCCACCGGCCAGGCCCTTGGCCAAGGTGAACACATCCGGCTCCACCCCCAGGTTACAGTGGCCCCACAGCATGCCGGTACGGCCCATGCCCACCTGCACCTCATCCAACATCAGCAGAACGCCCCGCTCGCTGCAGATCCGGCGCAACCATTGAAAATAGGCGGGATCCCCCGGGACAACCCCCCCTTCCCCCTGCAACGGCTCCAACAGCACGGCACACACCCGCTCGCCCCAGCGATCCAACACTGCTGCTGTGCCCTCGATGTCATTGTAGGGAACGTAATCAAAGCCGGGCACCAGAGGGGCAAAGTCTTTCTGGTATTTCGGCTGGCCGGTGGCGGTAACGGTGGCCAGGGTGCGGCCATGGAAGCTGGCATGGGCGGTGAGGATCACCGGATCTGAGATCCCGCGCACCGCGTGGGCATACTTGCGGGCCAGCTTGATGGCTCCTTCATTGGCTTCCGCCCCTGAGTTGCAGAAAAACACTTTGTCGGCACAGGAGTGCTGGGTCAGCCATTGGGCCAGTTGCGCCTGCGGCTGGTTGTAGTAAAGGTTGGAAACATGATGCAACTGTTGCGCCTGCTCGGTGAGCGCCTGAATCCACACCGGGTGGGCATGCCCCAGAGTACAGGTAGCAATGCCGGCCACAAAATCCAGGTACTCCCGCCCCTGCTCATCCCAAACTCGACACCCCTGCCCGCGCACCAAGGTCAGGGGATAGCGCCCATAGGTGGCCATCACATGCTCGGCAAACAGCTCGGCAGTTGTCGGGGATCCCGAGGGGGCACTGGCAAGAGGCGAAGTTAGAGGAGACATGGCCGGTAAAAGATTGCTGTCGTGTTGGCGGCGCGGAGCGCTTTGGGGCTGACGCAAGCCGTGTTTCGAGTGTACCACCCTGCTTTGGAGATGATATTCTGGCGGGGCCAAAGATTCAGGGATCTCTACGAACCGATGTCGCGGCGGGGGGTAACGGTCTGGTTTACGGGATTGAGCGGGGCGGGCAAAACCACCCTGAGCTGCGGCGTGGCCCAGCAGTTGCGCGCTTGGGGGCTGCCGGTGGAAGTGCTCGATGGGGACCTGGTGCGGCAACATCTCACCAAGGGTCTGGGCTTCAGCAAAGTGGATCGGGAGGAGAACATTCGCCGCATCGGCTTTGTGGCGGAGATGCTGACTCGGCACGGGGTGATTGTGCTGGTGTCGGCTATTTCCCCTTATCGGGCGGTGCGGCAGGAGGTACGGCGATATATTGGCAGCTTCATCGAGGTCTTTGTGGATGCCCCTTTGGAGGTGTGCGAACGCCGGGATGTGAAGGGCCTCTATCGAAAGGCGCGGGCAGGCTTAATCCAGAACTTTACCGGCATCGACGATCCCTACGAGCCGCCGGAACAGCCGGAGGTGGTGTGCAAAACTGCCGAGCAAAGCATCTCCGAATGTATTGACCTGGTGATACAAAGCCTAAAAAGCAGAGGTTATGTCTAACAGGCCCACTGCTCTTACGTTGCCCGTAGAGGGTGGGCTTCCCCCCGGAGTAGCTGCAAAGAACCTAGAATTAAGAAAGGCTTACAAGCAACTCCTATGGCTTCGACATCGGTATCGGCCACTCCCATTTCGGCGCGGTGGATCTGGCGAGGGCAGTCAGTTCATTACGTCAAACAGGGTGAGCAGGGGCAGCCTCTGCTTCTGGTACACGGCTTTGGGGCCTCTACCGACCACTGGCGCAAGAACATTCCCGAATTGGCTCAACATTATCAGGTGTATGCCATTGATTTGCTGGGTTTCGGTCGCTCTGCCAAGCCCAACTGGGACTACCGCACCGAAATCTGGCGGGATCAACTGCGGGACTTTTGCCAACAGGTAATCCGTCGGCCTGTGGTGGGGATCGGCAACTCCCTGGGCGGCTATGTGGTGCTCAGTTTTGCGGCGGAGTGGCCGGAGTGGGTGCGGGGCGTGGTGCTTTTGAATGGGGCAGGTGGGTTTTCCACGCTCAAGGGATCCCCGACCGGATGGCGGCAATGGATAGGCGGATTGGTGGGCTGGGGCCTGCGCCAGCGCCTGGTGTCTTACCTGCTGTTTCAGTATTTGCGGCAGCCGCACGTGATCCGAGCCAAGCTGAAGCAGGTTTACTACGACCCGGCAGCCGTGACCGATCAGCTGGTCGAGGACATTCATCGCCCCACCCAGGATCCGGGTGCTGCCGATGTGTTTGTGGCCTTGATGCGAGGCGGCCAGAAGGGACGCTATGTAGATGAGCTGCTGCGCAGCCTGGTGCGCCCGCTGTTGTTGATCTGGGGAGAGCGGGATCCCTGGATGCGGGCGCGGGAACGCTCTAAGCTCTACCGGGCCCACTACCCTCAAGCGATGGAATACTTCCTGGAGGCTGGCCACTGCCCCCACGATGAGCGTCCAGAACAGGTCAATGCCCTGATCCACCAGTGGATCGAGACAGGAATCCCGGCCACCACTTCTCCCCCCATTTCCAAAGCTGCCCCTGCATCAGAACTCCATCCTTAGGCGGCCAGTCTAGCTTGGGTCGTCCAACGATTCCCCCTGGGGATCCCCTTCTAGGCCGATGGTGTACTTAGACCATTCTCGGTGGGAACCACTGCCGACGGCTTTGGAGATTTCAAAGTAGAGGGTGCTGTGGGGACGGCGGGGTTGGCGCAACAGGGGCATACCGGCTTCGCGGGGGGTGCGGTTCCCTTTTTTCACGTTGCAGCGCACACAGGCACTGACCACATTTTCCCAAGTATCTCCGCCGCCACGGGAGCGAGGGATCACGTGATCCAGGGTGAGATCTTCGCCGAAGCAGCCGCAGTACTGACAACGGTGCCCATCCCGGTAGAGGACGTTGCGGCGCGTGAGCGGGATCTCCTTATGGGGAACGTGGACATAGTGGCGCAGGCGAATGACGGTGGGCAAAGGAATGTTGCCGTACACCACTCGGCCATTGTGCTCAATTTGCTCGGCCTTGCCCTTGAGCAAAAGAACGACCGCCCTGCGCCAACTGGTGATGTTGAGCGGCTCGTAGGAGGCATTCAAAACCAAAACTTTGCCCATAGTGCTACGCACCGCTGACGGGATCCCTAACCCAAGCCGGGAGGCACCAGCCCCCTGAAGTTATGCAAAATGTTAACACAGCTTCAGATTCGGGCAGTAGGAGCCCTGTGCTCCAGGAGATAGTTGCGGCTGCTGCAAGGGCGCTACTCTGGAGAGGATCCGTCGGCAGGGGCGTGTTCAATCCCCGTGGGGTTTCCCGAAGAGGCTGAATTTTATTGAGGTGATGAAGCTGGAACTGAAATCTTCAACTCAACGGCAGGATCTGCCCCAAAAGAGAAACCCAGGCGAGGGATCCCGCTGGCTGATGGGTCTAGCCATCCTGCTGCTCTGTCTGGGGTCCCCCAACCGCTGGTGGCACTGGTTTCCGGGGGCGCTGCTGGGCCTAGCCCCGCTGTTTGACCTGTGCGAACAACGGCAAGGGTGGGCGCGGTGGCGTTTGGCCTATGGCCTCTGGTTTTGGGTGTGCCTGTACGCCTTCTGGGTGGATCCCTTCTCGGTTGAGGTGTTGAGCGCCTGGGAGATCCTAGGGGGCGTGGTGGTGGCTCCCCTGATCCCCCTCTTTTTCACCACCGCTACGCTCCTCAGTTTGGAGCTGAGCCGCCCCCTGCCGGCTTGGGCACGTCCGCTGGGCTTGGCCACGGTCTGGACAGGCTTGGATGGGCTGTTGGGCTTGCTCTGGTGGCCCATCCCTTTCCACTGGGGATCCTTGCTGTTCGACTGGCCCCTCGGGATCCAAGTAGCCGATGTTACGGGGATCTGGGGGGTTACCTTTTTTGCCGTGTTCGTCAATGGGGTTCTTTGGCAGATGGCCAGGCAGATTTCCAGCCGGTGGCAGACGGCTAGGGGATCCCTGAGAAACGCTTTGGGTGAGATGCTCAAGAACAGAGATTTCTGGAGTACGCTCGCCTGCGGCCTGGGGCTGACAGGGCTGGTCTTGGCTTATGGAAGCGTGCGCCTGGCTTACTTCGATGCCTTGGCCGTCGAAAACAGGGATCCTGACTTTCGGGTAGCGGCAGTGCAGCAGGTGGCTTGGCTGGAAGCCGATCGCAGTTGGGACTACCGCATGGAGCGCTACCGGGAGCTGCATCAGCTTTCTGCCCAGGGGGTGGCTGCCGGGGCGCAGTTGGTGATTTGGCCGGAGGGGGCGCTGCGGGCACGGCTGCTGAATACCGGCCTAGAGCCTTACGTGATCGAGCCGATGCAAGCGATTCTGCCACCGGAAGGCGCTTTGATTACGGGGGCAACAGAGCCGGATCCCCGCACAGCCCATTTGCCGGAAGAGCAGCAGCGATTTTTTAATACGGCCCTGTTGTTTGACGCCCAGGGCAACTTGCTGGATGGGTTTGGCAAGCAGTGGATCTTTCCCTATTTCGAGTCGGGGCGCTATGTGCCCTCGCCGGATGGCTACCGACCTTTGGCCGGGGGGGAGCTTTTCGGGCCTTTGGGGGTGATGATCTGCTTGGAGAGCGTGTTGCCTGCGCCCAGCCGAACTTTGACTCGTCGCGGTGCCGAGTCTTTGATCGTAATTTCGGATGATAGCTGGTTTGGTAATAGCCACTGGCCGATGCTGCATGGCAAACTCTCGGTTTTTCGGGCTGTGGAAAATCGGCGTAGCGTGGTGTTTGTCAACAACACCGGCGGCAATTTGGTGGTGGATCCCTCAGGTCGGCTCCAGCAGGTCGGCCCCATCTTTCAGCGGGGGGTGATCACGGGAGAGGTGAGGCGGCGCTCTGAGACAACTTTCTACAATCGCGCAGGGGATTGGCTGGCGTGGCTAACGTTGGGGCTGTCTTTGGGGCTATGGCGTTGGGGATCCCGAGTGAGGCAAGGATGAGTTAGGATCAGTAAACCTGCCCAGGATCAAGATTGGGATTGCTTGCTCCGGAGCGGCGGGTTCCCCTATCGAATCAACCGTTGCTGATGTAGCTCAGTTGGTAGAGCAGCTCACTCGTAATGAGCAGGTCGTCGGTTCGAGTCCGATCATCAGCTTTCTGGAATTGAACACCTTGGAGTCCCTCACACTCCTGCTCTAATTCATTGCTCGCCCACTATTGTTGATTTTGTTTTCACTGATTAACTCTTGATTGCTATAGCAGCAGTTATAGCCGTTTTAGCCTAGGTCGTGTTGATCTTATGTTAGGATAGAGAGAATAATTTATAGAGGAAAGAGGATGAAGTTGGTTTTTTTAGAT